>NZ_SZVX01000054.1:0-581 GCF_007210685.1 Dickeya sp. ws52 | reverse complement strand
CTGGCCGTGACCGCCGGGTCGCTGGACAACGGCGGCACGCTGCTGGGGGGGGAGGCGCTGACGCTGACGGCGGACGGCGCGCTGACCAACACCGGTCGCCTGCTGACGCCGGGGGCGGCGGTGCTGACGGCGGCATCGGTGGTCAACGCCGGGGAGGGGCAGGCCGGCCGCCTGCAACTGACGAGCGGCGCGCTGGCTAACACCGGCACGCTGGCGGTGAACGGCGGGGCATGGCTGACGCTGGACGGGCTGGACAACCGGGGGACGCTGTCGGCGCTGGGCGACCTGACGGTCACCGGGACGGACCTGCACAACGCGGGGCGGCTGGCGGCGCGGGGGGCGCTGACGCTGAGCGGCAACTACGGCGGCGCGGGCGAGCTGTACAGCGAGGGGGCCCTGGGCCTGAGGGGGGCGGCCCTCGTTAACGACGGCGGGCGCTGGCAGGGGGAGACGCTGGCGGTGACGGCGGACCGACTCGACAACCGCGGCACGGTCACCGGGCTGACGGCGCTGACGGTGACGACGGCGGGGACGCTGACCAATACCGGGCGGCTGGAAGGGCGGCGACTGGCGCTGACGGC
>NZ_SZVX01000053.1:0-646 GCF_007210685.1 Dickeya sp. ws52 | reverse complement strand
TGTGATTCATGACTGGGGTGAAGTCGTAACAAGGTAACCGTAGGGGAACCTGCGGTTGGATCACCTCCTTACCGAGTAGAAGTGCCTGCGTGGTGTCCACACAGATTGTCTGATGATAAGAAAGAGTCAAAAGCGTCTTGCGAAGCTGACAAGTGATGTCCCCTTCGTCTAGAGGCCCAGGACACCGCCCTTTCACGGCGGTAACAGGGGTTCGAATCCCCTAGGGGACGCCAATATGACTGACGGTGGGTGAAAGACACGGTCAACGCTAACCTAAAACTGATTAGAGATAGTCAGGTTTATGTTATCTGCTCTTTAACAATCCGGAACAAGCTGAATAATTTGAAACGACGGCATGTGAATGCGAGTTCATGTGTTGTTCGAGTCTCTCAAAATACTCGCATCCCGAGACACTTTCGGGTTGTGAGGTTAAGCGACTAAGCGTACACGGTGGATGCCTAGGCAGTCAGAGGCGATGAAGGGCGTGCTAATCTGCGATAAGCGTCGGCAAGGTGATATGAACCGTTATACCCGACGATACCCGAATGGGGAAACCCAGTGTGTTTCGACACACTATCATTAACTGAATCCATAGGTTAATGAGGCGAACCGGGGGAACTGAAACATCTCAGTACCCCGAGGAAAA
>NZ_SZVX01000052.1:0-940 GCF_007210685.1 Dickeya sp. ws52 | reverse complement strand
TCTTCCGGGGTATTCATCAACGGCCAGCCTGCATCCCGCCTTGGCGATAAAATCAACTGTGGTGCTTCCATCACAGAAGGCTCATCAAATGTTTATATTGGCGGTGAAGCCCAAACGACACTGCCGATTAAGCCCGAAGTTCCCGAATGGCTCTATAAGGTTTCTGATTTAACGCTGCTTTTCGCCGGATTGATTGGTGGTGCCGGGGGGGCATTCAGCAAGGTTGGAAAACTGGGCCGCCTTCTGCAAAAACTTCCCGGGATCAATAAAATCCAGCGTATTGCCTGCCGTTATGGTGTGCTCATGACGGCCGTCGCCGCCGGGGGGATCATTGCCCGTCCGATCGATGTGGTGAGCGGGCAAAAATTTTTGGCGGGTGAGGATGAGCTGGATTTCGTCCTGCCTTCCCGTTTGTCCGTGTACTGGCAGCGCTGCTGGCGTAGCGGTAACCCCGGTGACAGCGTACTGGGAACGGGCTGGAGCCTGTTCTGGGAAACGACGCTGATGCACTATCAGGACGGGCTGGTCTGGCGTGCGCCGTCGGGCGACCTGATTTCATTTCCTGTTGTGCCTGCCGGGCAGCGAACCTACTCCCCACCCGAAAAACGCTGGCTGGAGCATCATCAGGATGACAGCTGGTCCGTGTATGGCATCGATGGTGAAGTGTGGTATTACACCGCCTTGTCCTCACAAGGTAAGGCGGTGTTGTCACGTATCGCCGACCCGTGTGGCAATGACGTCCTCTTTTCCTGGAATGCGGACGGCACGCTTCAGACACTGAAGGACAGTGCTGACAGGCAGGTGACATGCCGGTATCGTGATGGGCGGCTGGAGAGCGTCTGGCTGGATGCGTCGACGTGTCTGGTGCACTATACCTACAACGCGCAAGGGCAACTGATCACCGTCACCGGGCGGGGCGGTAGCGTGCGCCGCCGTTTTA
>NZ_SZVX01000051.1:0-1120 GCF_007210685.1 Dickeya sp. ws52 | reverse complement strand
CAAAGCGAGGGCCGTTCGGATCTCAAAAACCCAGTATCCCGTTCACTCAAAACACCTTAAGTGAACGGTGTTAGCCTATTCGGGCGGTTTTTTTATCGCTATAGCATACGGCTATCAGGAAACGTTAAACTCTACCCACAGCGGATTGTGATCGGATGCATTAGTAACCATTACCGATGAATCCATCACATCTAACTCTCGATAAAACACAAAGTCTAACGGTCGGCCAAATGCACGCCGCCGCTGATCATCAGAAAAAACGACCTCTTTTAGCCCCATTCGGTAGGCAAACCGATAAAGCGCGCTCACCCTGGGTTGGCTCCAGGCATTAAAATCCCCCGCCATAATCACAGGTCCCGAATGATGTTCTAATTGCCCACCGATGCTTTCGAGTTGATTGGTATAGGCTTCTACCCCCAAGCTGAAATTAACAGCGTGGATATTTATCACCATCAACAAGCGCTCATTATCCAACGAATAAACTGTAATCAGTGCTGATTTGGCAAGACGAATTAACGGCTCTCGTTCACGTAACGGAAAACAATACATCGATTGTGCGGAAGATAACGTCATCACCCCCGATGGATGTGCAGGCAACACAACAGCAGGCACTTGTTCAGTGGAAAGATAGTGTGTTGTGGCAAAGCGGATCAGCTCTGGGGTTGATTGTGCTTCCTGCAACAACATCAACTGCGTACTTTCACCAAAGTGCTTCAAAACAGAAAGCCAATTTGTACGCTGTTGTTTAAAAATATTCCATACCATTATCCGTAAGGCCTTCTCTGTCACCACCAGAGGGCCTGCAGATAAAGGCTGCTGCTGCAGATAATGCATTACCGGAGGCTGGAAGATACGCTCAACCGGTTGCCCGGCAACATACCTCATTGCATAAGTTTTCTTGTGCACATTGTTCCTGCTATACCAGTGAACTGGTTATCGTTATAGGGGTTTTATCCCCGAGTTTCAATGGGCACAAGCCAGCAGATGAAAATTCAATACCCGAAAGGCAAAAAGCCCTAAGCGTAAGCTTAGGGCTTTTATAAGGTGGCGGTGCGGACGGGACTCGAACCCGCGACCCCCGGCGTGACAGGCCGGTATTCTAACCGACTGAACTACCGCA
>NZ_SZVX01000050.1:0-1126 GCF_007210685.1 Dickeya sp. ws52 | reverse complement strand
TGTCCGCACCCGCCGTCGACGCTATCGCCCCGCCATCCAGTTGCGTGTGGCTGCCCACCGTGACGTCATAACCGCCGGTGCCGGCAAACAGACCGCTCTGCTCCTGCACGCTGTCGAAGTTGCTGTGCACCTTGTCACGGCTGAAGCTGAAGCTCGCCCCGCCGCCGCCGCCGTAAATCGGTATCGTCACCCCGGCGCCGACACTCTGCTGCTTGCTGTCGTAGCGGTCGCTGTCCTGCTCGCTGCGCACCAGCAGGTCACGCCCCACCCGCGCGGTTATCGTCTCCGCGCTGACCTGCGCCCCCTGCAGCGTGGTGTCGCGACCGCTGTCCAGCACCGCCGTCCGGCCCGCCGTCAGCAGCGATTCGGTGTGCGTCAGCCCGTCGCCGCGCAGGTTGCCCTTCGCCGCATTGACGCTGGCGCTGACGCTCAGCCCGAAACTGCCCGAGGCGCTGACGCCGATACTGACCCCGAGGCTCCCCCCCCGGCTCTGGTTGCTGCCCTCGGTCTGTTGCGTGTTCGCCCCCGACAGCAGCCGGATATCCTGCGTGGCAGACAGCGTCAGGTCCTGCCCGGCCTTCAACTGGCTGCCCACCACCGTGATATCGCCCTCGGTCGCACGAATACGCAGGTTGTCGCCCGCGGTCACGCTGCTGCCGGACACCGTCTCCTGCGTCCGGGTCTGCTGCGAGGAGGACGACTGGCTGCCGTACGAAATACTTACTCCGACCGCCTGCGGCTGCTCGCCCGCCTCGCCGCCGCCCGCCGCCGTCTTCGCGCCGGCCGCCTCCCGCTGCGCCATCGCCAGTCTTGCGGCCTGCGCACCCTGCCCGGCGCTTAATGCGGCTTTCACCCCGGCCAGGCTCTTTAACCGACTGTCGCTCTCGCGGCTCACCGCCTGCACGGTTTCCACCATGCTGTTCAGCGCGCCGCCCACGCTACCGCTCAGCGCAATCGTCAGACCGCTCTGCTTCTGCTCCAATGTCTGGGTGGTCCGACGCACATCGTGCCCCGGCGTCACCGTCACGTTACGCCCGCTCAGGTCGATATCCCGCGCCGCAATCACATCGGTGCCCGTCAGCGCCACGTCCTGCCCGGCACGCAGACTCACCGACCCGCCGGTGCT
>NZ_SZVX01000005.1:0-253804 GCF_007210685.1 Dickeya sp. ws52 | reverse complement strand
ACCGTTTATCCCGCACGAAACCATTCACTGAATAGGCAGACTTCACCGTTCACAAGACAACCCGGCTGTTTGTCAACTGCCTCAGGCTCCCGAGGGAGCCTGTTCTGTTTCAACGCTTCCACCGCCTATCGCGGCGTGATATGGCTTAGCCTCCGGCCAGCTTAACCTTCATGCCTTTGGCTTCCAGTAACTGCTTGAGTTGATCACGTTTGTCGCCCTGAATTTCGATCACGCCATCCTTTAACGCACCACCGCAGCCGCACTTCTTTTTCAGCTCTGCCGCAAGCCGCTCCAATGCTGCATCATCCAGATCGACACCCGTAATCAGGCATACGCCTTTGCCCTTTCGCCCACTGGTCTGACGCTGAATACGCACAATACCGTCCCCCTTCGGGCGAGCGGCTTTCTGTACAGGTTCGTCGACACGCCCGGTTTCAGTGGAGTACACCAGGCGACTGTTATCATCACGCATTATTTCTCTCCCAGCGACGCCAGGATCGTTTTCAGCGTCTGCGCCGGATCGGCTGACTGGGTAATAGGGCGGCCAATCACCATATAATCCACACCGGCCTGTTGTGCCTGCTGCGGCGTCATAATACGACGCTGATCGCCCGCGTCGCTGCCTGCCGGGCGAATCCCTGGGGTAATCAGCCGGAAGTCTGTGCCGCACACCTGCTTCAGTCTCAGCGCTTCATGGGCGGAACAGACTACGCCGTCCAGACCACATTGTTGCGTCAAACGTGCCAGTTTTTCCGCCTGCTCGGCCGGCGACAGGCTAATCCCCAACCCCTGAAGATCCGCCTCATCCATGCTGGTCAGCACCGTCACCGCTATCAGTAACGGCGCGTCGTTGCCAAACGGCGCCAGTGCGTCACGGGCTGCCGTCATCATGCGGGCGCCGCCGCTGGCGTGTACATTGACCATCCATACCCCCAGTTCCGCCGCTGCGGCTACGGCTCTGGCCGTGGTATTGGGAATATCATGAAACTTAAGATCGAGGAACACCTCAAAACCGCGCTGTTGCAGATCGTTAACCAGTTGTGGCCCGAACAGCGTGAACATCTCTTTGCCGACTTTCAGCCGACAGTCCTTCGGGTCAATGCGATCGACAAATGCGTAAGCTGCGCGCTGCTCAGCGTAATCCAGCGCAACAATAATCGGAGAGCCTGAAGCCAGGGTATTGGAAGAGGGGGTTGGGCCGTTCACTGATGTGCTCCCGTCGTTAAGCCTGAGTGAGTTAATCATTTCCGCCGCGCATTCTACCCGCCCCTGCCGGTAAATGCCAAACCGCGCCATCGCTTGACCAGAACGCGACCTGCCCACCAACAAGCATGTTGTAACTAAAAATACAAACAAAGCTTCCCGATAACGAGCCCGGACGGAACTATTCCCCATCCAGCCCGCGAATCGGCTTGACGCTGGCCCAGGTACGGCAGGAAGGACAATGCCAGTAGAGCGACTGCGATGTAAAACCGCATTTATGACAGCGATAACGCGGTTTAGCCTGAATCTGCTCGCCAACCATATTACGCAGCACCAACAGGCTTTCTTTAGCCCGGCCATCTTCCGCTTCACGCAGGTGGTAATCAATCAGCCGATGGAACACCCGCATGGTGGGGTGTCGCTGTAATTGGCGCGTAACGTAAGTTTGCGCCGACTCCGTGCTCTCATACTGTTCCAGCACATCCGCCATCATCAGATCCGCGCTGGAGCCACTTTTCTCTTCCACGCAACGGCGAAGAAACGCCGCCCATCCTTCCGGCTGCTGCAGGTAACGATAGCATTCCTGCAACAGGGGTAAGGTTTCGCTGACCAGCTCGGTATCCTGATCAAGCACTTGCTGCAGCATGGCAACCGCCTGAGGATAATTCTGCTGCGCCATATAAATACGCCCCAACATGATAGACACGCGGGCGCATTGGCTATCCGTCGCAGATGCTTTTTTCAACATTGCCACGGCCTTATCCAGATCATCGCTGCCCATCGCCTGTAGCGCCTGTTCACAATAGAAATGGGCGATTTCACTGCGTAGCTGGGTTTTGCCCAGCTTGACCAGCTTTTCAGCGGTATCGATGGCATTCGGCCAGTCGCTGGTAGATTGATGAATTTGCAACAGTTGCTGCAACGCACTGACGCGAAAATCCTCTTCATCCACCAATTGTTTGAAAATCTCTTCCGCGCGATCGTACAGCCCGGCCACCATGTAGTCGCGCCCCAGTTGCTGCACCGCCAGCAAGCGCTGTTCAAAACTGAGTGACGCGCTTTCGGTAAGCGCCTGATGGATGCGGATAGCGCGATCCACTTCGCCGCGCGAACGAAACAGGTTGCCCAGGGTCAGGTGCGCTTCAAAGGTATTGCTATCGTCTTTCAGCATGTCGAGAAACAGCTCGACGGCTTTATCCTGCTGGTTAGACAACAGAAAGTTCACCCCGGCGACATAGTCGCGCGACAGGCGGTTGGTTTCATCCTGTTTGTCCTGCTGTGCACCCCTGCGCCCCATATACCAGCCATAGGCGGCGGCAACCGGCAGCAACAGAAACAGCAGTTCAAGCATGGGGGTGTTCCTTAGTGGGTAGCGGACTCAGCGGAGGTCGCACCGCTGGCGCTCTCCGGGGCAGACAGTTGCTGCTCAAGACGTTTGATTTTACGTTGTTCGCGCCCCAGCGCAATGCGCAGACGCAGATAAAACAGGCCGCAGATCACCCAACCGAGTGCAAAACCGGCGGCAAACAACGTTGCCAGCAATGTCGATAACCGGTATTCCCCCTGCGCCAGCAAATAGTTGAAAGTCATCATCTGATCGTTATGCGCTCCCAGCGTAATCGATACGATGAATACCGCCAGCACCAGAAAAAAAATCAGCATATATTTCACGTTCGCTTCCTGTGATATCGCCTTAAACGGATGAATTATGCCAAATTTCGGCAGTGAACCCTATTAACTTAACATTTCCTCATCGGGGGGGAAACGCTAACGGGACGCACGGAGGGAAAAACGGCTGGCGGCGCACCCACTTAAGGATGAAACGTGCGGTGCTCCGACAGGCAAATCTGGCGAAACACCGTGATAATCATCGCCAGTGGCGGTCGTTCGTTCGGGTATAGGATTTGCGCCCGCCCGTCAGGCATCCGGATGGGCCGGACGACGATAGACGGTTGCCTTTTGCGGCGTACCGGTAGCGCGAAGCGGGCCACACCAGCGGTGCGCCAGCCAGACGGCAACCAGCGACACGCCGGCGCTGATCACCGCCGCAGCCGCCACATCTTGTGGCCAATGCATCCCCAACAACAAGCGACTGGCAATCACACTGTTCGCCCATAATATGATTACCACCACCGTCATATAGTGGCGGCGAGTCCACAATAATCCCACCGCTAACAGCGCCCAGGTGACGGCAAACATGGCATGGCCGGATGGGAAAGCGTAATCCGACTGTTCCTGCCAGTGCCGGCGCTGCCACTGCGGCAATGATGACGCCTGCTGCAGTTGTTGCTCCAGCAAGCCGGCGCGCTCATCGACAGGAAGCGAATAAAAATAACGGTCATCCACCTGATGTGCCTGCTCCAGCCAGACGACGAACGGCCGGGGCTCTTGCGTCCAGTTTTTCATCGCCGATTTAATCCCCTGCCCCGCGACTACGCTGGTAAACAGTATCGTCAGCAGCACCAGCGCCAGCCGGGCGGGTAAACGCAATAGCCATAAAAACCACGCCGATAACACCAGGCTCGTCAATATTCCCCAGGGTGCCGACACGGTTTCCGTCATCCAGAATAAGGGTTTGAGCCACCACCCTGATACGGTCGGTTGCCATTGCCATCCGATACTCCAGACCAGTATGGGCAACACCATCAATGATATTGTGCCAATCAGGGTGCGTCTGGCGAGGTCGTACATTATTTCTCCCTATAATTCAGCAGGATATTAGAACAAAATTTTCACAATTTTATCAAAAAAGGGGGCATAGGTTGTCAGTATGACGTAAAATACCTGCCAGTTATGTCAACGACACCACGATTATCCCGAGTCGTTCAGCACCGGTCAGAGAGACGGCTGACCATCCCGCTGTCGGGATGCGGCCGGTATCGTCGATACGTGATTCCCTTCCGCTCCGGAACGGGAATTCATCATTTATGCGTTGGAGATTAACATGCAGCTAAAACGGGTGGCGGAAGCCAAACTACCCACCCCGTGGGGCGATTTCCTGATGGTAGGATTCGAGGAAACAGCGACCGGGCGCGATCACCTGGCGTTGGTTTACGGTGATATTTCCAGTCCCGAACCGGTACTGGCCAGAGTACACTCAGAATGTCTGACCGGGGATGCACTGTTTAGCCTGCGCTGTGATTGCGGTTTTCAGTTGGAAGCAGCGCTGAATCACATTGCCGAAGAAGGACGCGGCATATTGCTGTATCACCGTCAGGAAGGACGCAATATTGGCCTGTTGAACAAGATCCGTGCCTATGCCTTGCAGGATCAAGGCGCCGACACGGTCGAGGCTAATCATCAGTTGGGCTTTGCCGCCGACGAACGCGACTTCACGTTGTGCGCCGACATGTTTAAATTATTGAACGTGGAAGCGATACGCCTGCTCACCAACAACCCGAAAAAGGTCACTATTCTGACCGAAGCGGGAATCAATATCGTAGAGCGTGTGCCGCTCATCGTGGGTCGTAACCCGAAAAACGAACACTATCTGGCGACCAAAGCCGCTAAAATGGGCCATCTGCTGGATAGCAAATAACCCTATTATTACACGCCAGACGTCATCCGCCTGGCGTGTCGTCATCAATGTTTGATGATGTAGATATCCTTACTGTAGTAATCCCCTTTCAAATCCGGCTTAAACCCGCCCACATACGGCTTCACCATCTGGCTGCGCACATAGTAGTAAATCGGGATCAGCGGCATCTGCTGTTGCAGGATAGCCTCCGCCTGATGATAAAACACGTTGCGCTCGTCCAGCGACGATGCTTTCACCGCTTTGTCCAGCACGTCGTCGTAGGCTTTGTCATTAAACTTGCCGCTGTTATTACTGTCATTGGCGCGCAGGGTATCAAAATAGGTCGACGGCTCGTTATAGTCGGCTCCCCAAGACCCCCTCACCAACTCAAAGTTACCGATACGTGAGGTATCCAGCAGGGTTTTCCACTCCTGATTCATCAACGTGGCTTCCACGCCGAGATTCTGCTTCCACATCGAGGCGGCGGCGATGGCGATCTTTTGATGCGATTCGGAGGTGTTGTACAGCAACTGGAATTTCAGCGGGCGGCTCTCATCAAAGCCCGCTTCTTTCAGCAGCTTTTTCGCTTCGGCATTACGCTGCTGCTGCGTCCAGCTCGCCCATTCCGGCTGATTGCTGGTATAACCGGCCATACCGCGCGGCACATAGTTATACGCCGGGACCTGCCCTTGCCCCAGGACCTTATCGGCAATCACCCCCTTATCCAGCGCCAGGTCCAGCGCGCGTCTTACACGCGGGTCATTGAACGGCGGTTTCTGGGTATTGAAGCGGTAGATATACGTCGAGAGAAACGGTGAAACCTTCACTTCATTCGGTAATTCCTGTTGCAACGATTTAAACAACTGGTTGGGCATGGTGTAGGTGGCATCCACCTCCCCGGCTTTGTAACGATTCACCTCTGCTGTATTGGAAACAATGACCAAATAGGTCACTTTGTTCAGCACCGTATGGGCATTATCCCAATAGTTCGTGTTGCGCTTGGCGGTAATACGCTCATTGACGACCCATTCGACCGGCACAAACGGCCCGCTGCCGACAAAATTAGCGGTTTGGGTCCACTTGTCGCCTAATTTCTCAATCGCGGCTTTAGGAACGGTGACCATCACATAGTGATCCACCATCGGCAAGAAGTAAGACAACGGCTGATCCAGCGTGACCTGTACCGTCTGTTTATCCAGCGCCTTGATGCCTAACTCTTGCGGGCTTTTTTTACCCGCGATAATGTCGCCGGCATTCAGCACATGCATACTGCCGACATACGTCTGGTACGGCGACAGGGTTTTCGGGTCGACCAGGCGCTGCCAACTGAACACCACATCATCTGCGGTAATCGGGCTGCCGTCAGACCATTTCAACCCCGGACGCAAGTGGAACGTCCAGACCTGGTTATCTTTATTTTCCCAGCGTTCGGCTAAACCGGGCACTACCGTACCGTCATCACGCACCGATATCAGTTTTTCGAAAAAATCGTGGGTGAGGTTACCTTCCACATCACTTTCCACTTTGTGCGGGTCCAGCGATGCCGGTTCGGAACCGTTGGCACGCACCAGTTCCTGCTTATCCGCCAGTTGTACACCGGCAGGCACCACTGCCGCCTGTACCGAAACCGCAGCAAAACTCAACGCACCCAGGATGGATGCCAGCCAACCCTTGTCTATTGTCATTCCATATGCTCCTCTATAATTTTATTTTATGGATCATGGCATTAAGCCATTATTCACTAATACTGCATCTGTGCGATCAGCACAAGGAAACATGGCATAATTCCTACGGTGGTGCCACGATGGCAAAAAAAATCAGCCTCGGATTAGAGGCTGATAGCGAGTGGAAGACGCCGACTGTTCAAGCGTCAGACATGCTGTGAATCACCCAGCATACGGCGGATAACATAGTGCAGGATGCCGTCATGGCGAAAATAGGTCAGCTCGGTGCCGGTATCAATGCGGCAGCGGGTCTGGATGATCAACGGCTCACCATCCGGGCGGGTAAGCGTCACCGCAACCGTCGCCCCCGGCGTCAGATCGGACAGATTACGGATCTCAATCTGCTCGTTACCGGTCAAATTCAGCGTTTTGCGGTTTTCGCCATTCAGAAATTCCAGTGGCAAAATGCCCATGCCAATCAGGTTGGAACGGTGAATACGCTCAAACGACTCGGCAATCACGACCCGTACGCCCAGCAGGCGCGGGCCTTTTGCCGCCCAGTCCCGGCTGGAACCCGAGCCGTACTCCTTACCGGCAATGACCGCCAACGGTATGTGCTGTTCACGGTAGCGTACCGCCGCGTCATAGATCGTTGTGACCGACTGCGACGGTACATGGCGGGTAAAGCCGCCCTCTTTGTCCGGTACCATGTCGTTGCGGATGCGTACATTGGCAAACGTGCCGCGCATCATCACCTCATGGTTACCGCGCCGCGCGCCGTAAGCATTGAACGCCGCCGGCTCCACGCCGTGCTCCTGCAGATAACGGCCCGCCGGGCTATCAGGCCGGATACTGCCTGCCGGCGAGATATGATCGGTGGTGACCGAATCACCCAACATTGCCAGAATATGCGCGCCACAGATATCCTGCACCGGCGCAGGCGTTTTCTGCATAAGGTCGAAAAATGGCGTACGTCGAATATAGGTGGAATCGGCTGGCCAACGGTAGGTCGGTTCCTCATCCACCTCGATCGCCTGCCATTCGGGCGTGCCATCAAACACCGACGCATAGGCTTTGCTGAACAAGCCGGCATTCACCGTCTGCATCGTATCCGCTACCGTATCGGCAGACGGCCAGATATCACGCAGATAGACCGGCCGCCCCTGTGTGTCCTCGCCCAACGGCTCACGAGTCAGATCCAGCGCGATGTTCCCAGCCAACGCGTAAGCCACCACCAGCGGTGGCGAGGCCAGCCAGTTGGTTTTTACCAGCGGATGGATGCGCCCTTCAAAGTTACGGTTACCGGATAACACTGCCGCCACGGTGAGATCATCCTCACGAATCGCGCTTTCGATGGCCTCCGGCAGCGGCCCGGAGTTACCGATACAGGTAGTGCAACCGTATCCCACCAGATGGAAGCCCAGTTGCGCCAGCGGTTCAGTCAACCCGGCCAGCGCCAAATAGTCTGAAACGACCCGCGATCCGGGCGCCAGCGAGGATTTCACCCAGGGTTTGATTTCCAACCCGCGATCGACGGCATTACGCGCCAGTAATCCCGCCGCAATCAGCACGCTGGGGTTCGAGGTATTGGTACAAGAGGTAATGGCGGCAATCACCACCGCGCCGGGCGCCAGTGGCGTCGCCGGGTCTTTCTCCGCCGTTGAGGCAACGCTGGCTGCACGGGTTTCCATCGTCAATTCCAGCTCCCGGCTGGCGTTAAACGCACGCGGCACCTCAGACAGCGTTACCCGGTCCTGTGGACGTTTAGGACCGGCCAGACTGGCTTCAACGCTCGCCATATCCAGCTCCAGCACACTGCTAAAACGTGGCTCATCCCCCGCATGACGCCACAATCCCTGCTCGCGGCAATACGCTTCCACCAGCGCGATCTGTTCATCACTACGGTTGGTTAGCCGCAGGTAATCCAGCGTGATGTCATCTATTGGGAAAAAGCCGCAGGTCGCGCCATACTCCGGCGCCATATTGGCCAGCGTGGCGCGATCCGCCAGCGGTAGATGGGCGAGTCCCTCGCCGAAAAACTCAACAAATTTGCCCACCACGCCGTGCTGGCGCAGCATCTGAGTCATGGTCAACACCAGATCGGTCGCGGTGATACCTTCACGCAATCGGCCACTCAACCGCACGCCGACGACATCGGGGATCAGCATCGATACCGGCTGCCCGAGCATCGCCGCTTCCGCTTCAATACCACCAACGCCCCACCCCAGAACCCCGAGTCCGTTGATCATAGTGGTGTGCGAATCGGTACCGACCAGCGTATCCGGGTAAGCCAGCAACACATCATCTTGCTGGCTGCTCCAAACCGCTTTCGCCAGATACTCCAGATTGACCTGATGGCAGATCCCCGTGCCCGGCGGCACCACCCGAAAATGCCGAAAAGCTTTCTGCCCCCAGCGCAAGAAGGCGTAACGCTCATGATTACGGACCATTTCCAGGCGGGTATTTTCTTCCAGCGCCCGTTCATCGCCGAAATGATCCACCGTGACCGAATGGTCGATGACCAGATCTACCGGCGTCAATGGGTTCACCCGGCTGACCTTTCCGCCCAGTCGCTGCACCGCATCACGCATCGCCGCCAGATCGACCACCGCCGGCACACCGGTAAAATCCTGCATTAACACTCTGGCGGGATGAAAAGTAATTTCGCGATCTGCGTGACCATCGCGTTGCCAGCCCGCCAGCGCTTGCAGGTCGGCATCCTGCACCGTGTCGCCATCCAGATGGCGCAACAGATTTTCCAACAGAATCTTCAGCGATTTGGGTAATCGATCAAGATTCCCCAGCCATTGGGCCGCCAGCGGCAAACTCCAGTATTGATAAGTGCGCTTATGGACCGTAAGAGTAGCGAGACAAGCATCGCCATAGGGTTGAGATGACATGGTTCCTCCCCGGCAGGCAACTGCCCGGCGGACTCACGTCAGTGAATACGACGCGGACATGGCTGCAGAATTTGTCGGACGCCTGAAAACCATGCGCATTGCATCGCCTTACAGTGACAGGCATCACCCAGTTAAAGATAACACAACCATCGTTAACGCGTTTTTAACACACCGATAAAACCACACGCCAGAGTGAACATTCCGACTTTGCAACCGATAACAATAGGCAAGGAAACGATTTATCTCAGGATACGAATATCGGGAAAAAGGTGGGCATCGGCAGTGCGTTGATTTCACAGTACTCTTATCTTGCGATACCGCGCACAACCTGATTATTTGATTTATAGCAATATGAATTCACACAAACGTGTGAAAACGCTTACCGTTGCTAACATTATTACCTGATACTACGATTCACCGCAAAGACGTTTACTGAAGGAATGGCGAATGAAACTCTATTACAAACCGGGAAGTTGCTCACTATTTCCTCACATCATCCTGCATGAAACCCGGGCCAAGTTCACTTTGGTGAACGTCGACCTGCGTACCAAGAAAACCGAACAGGGAAGTGACTATTTGCAGATCAACCCGAAAGGCATGGTGCCTGCGCTAGCCCTGGATGATGGAACCATCCTGACTGAAAACATTGCGATTGCCCTGTATCTGGCCGACAAAGCGCCGCAATACAATCTGATCGCGCCATCCAGCACTATTCATCATTACCGTGCCATTGAGTGGCTGGCGTATATCTCTACCGAGCTGCACAAATCCTTCTCTCCTCTGTTCCGCCCCGGCACGCCGGAGCTTTACAAAGATTTGCTGAAAAGCTATCTGGAGCAGCGCTTCCGTTACCTGAATCAGGTACTGAGCGAGCACGATTATCTGGTGGGCAATCGGTTTGGCGTGGCGGATGCTTACCTGTTCACCATTTCTCGCTGGGCGCACGATATGAAGTTCGATCTGATTCAGTTCCCGGCGTTGACGGCTTATCTGGAGCGTGTTTCCGGGCGGCCGGCGGTAGAGAAAGCACTGACGGCAGAAGGGCTTGACGTTAAATTCTGATATGTCGTACGCCAGATGAAAAGCAACGGGGCGCAATGCCCCGTTATTGTATTAGTAGCGACAAAGAAGACTAAAGGCGAACCGCCTGAAAATGGTGACGTGGCTGCACGATCCCCTCCTGCGCCGCCACCAGTTGCAGTTCATACTGCGCCATCTCTTTCGTCACCCGCATCACGTCATATACCGCTGCCGTCGTGTGTTCCAGCGCTTGCGGCGGCGTTGCCCCTTTCAGCAAGTTCACCAGCAATAAACCACTGGTCAAGTCGCCTACACCGACCGGCTGGCGCGGGCCGAAATCTACCAGCGGGCGCTGAATATGCCAGGCGCTTTCCGGGGTAACCAGCAGCATTTCAAAACTATCCTGGCGCGTAGCCGCGCGGCTCAGGTGCTTGACCAGTACCAGATTCGGCCCACGCCGACACAGCTCGCGGCTGGCCTGTACCGCCTCTTCCAGCGTGTGAATCGTGCGGCCGCTCAACAGTTCCAGCTCCGGCAGGTTGGGCGCAATCATATCGCTCGCCTGCAATGACTGGTTGCAGTGAAAATCGGTCACACCCGCCGGTACAATGCAGCCTTTTTCCGGCGTGCCCATCACCGGGTCACAAAAATAAATGGCTCGCGGATTGGCCGCTTTCACCCGGCGCACCACCTCCAGAATATGGCCGCCCTGTTCCGGCGAACCGATATAGCCACTCAACACGGCGTCGCAATCTTTCAGATGATCAATATTACTGATGCCCTGAGCTATCTCCGTCAGGTGCTCAGCAGGCATAACGCAGCCCGTCCATTGCCCATATTGCGTGTGGTTAGAGAATTGCACGGTATTCAGCGGCCAGACATTGACGCCCATCCGGCGCATGGGGAATTCCGCCGCGCTGTTGCCGGCATGACCGAAAACCACGTGAGACTGAATCGACAGTATGTTTTTCATGAAAATGACTACCTTTGCCTGCTCAAATGCGATGTATTTGTCTTTATATACTGTGGGTTATCAAACCGTTTCTTATCGAACAGCGTCATGCTGTTATCCCGTCCGCCACGGTATGGCTGATACGGTATTACCTGGTGTAACCTGTCAGGCTACCCCCTCTGTGGGGAGGCGCCTAAAAACGAAGGGAGCATTCCGCTCCCTTCGGTAAGTCCATCAGTCTTTCCAGCAGACCAGACAATAGTTTTTCTTGCCCCGACGCAGCAAGGTGTAACAGCCAAACAAACGATCAGCATCCGTAAAGGTGTATTCCGGATCAGACTGTTTTTCACCGTTGATAGTGATCGCGTTGGATGCAATGGTCTTGCGTGCCTGCCCGCGCGAGGGCTGCAATTCGGAATCAACCAGCGCCTGCTGTAAATCCGCGCCGGTCGCCAGCTCAACCATCGGCACGCCATCCTGCGCCAATTGGGCAAAATCGGCTTCGGTCAGGTCACTCAGATTACCGTTAAACAGGCTCTGGGTGATGCGTTTAGCCGCCACCAGCCCTTCTTCGCCATGCACCAGACGGGTCACTTCTTCCGCCAGTACATACTGAGCGCGCGGCGCTACACCACTGTTTTTGTCCTCTTCTTCCAGCGCATTGATGACATCGATGTCAAGGAAGGTGAAGAACTTCAGGAAGCGGTAGACATCGGCGTCGGCAGTGTTGATCCAGAACTGATAGAACTTGTACGGGCTGGTCTTCTTCGGGTCCAACCATACCGCACCACTCTCGGTTTTACCGAATTTGGTGCCGTCGGACTTGGTGATCAGCGGAACCGTCAAACCGAACACCTGCTTTTGATGCAGACGACGGGTCAGGTCGATCCCAGAGGTGATATTGCCCCATTGATCGGAACCGCCGATCTGCAATTCCACGCCATGCAGCGCATTCAGCGAGGCGAAATCATAGCCCTGCAACAGGTTATAGGAAAACTCGGTGAAAGAGATACCCACATCATCCCGATTCAGACGCTGTTTGACCGCTTCTTTGTTAATCATCTGGTTGACGGAGAAGTGCTTGCCGATATCACGCAGGAACGTCAGCACGTTCATGGAACCGAACCAGTCGTAGTTATTGGCCGCCACGGCGCTGTTATCGCCACAGTCGAAATCCAGGAAAGGGGCGACCTGACGACGGATTTTCTCTACCCATTCCTGCACCGTATCTTCGGTATTCAGCTTACGCTCGGCAGCTTTGAAGCTTGGGTCGCCAATCAATCCCGTTGCGCCGCCGACCAGCGCTACCGGTTTGTGACCGGCCATCTGAAAGCGTTTCAGGCACAGCAGCGGCACCAGATGTCCCAAATGCAAGCTGTCGGCGGTCGGGTCGAAGCCGCAATACAGTGCAATTGGCCCCTGCGCCAGTCGCTCTGCTAACGCGCCCTCGTCCGTAACCTGAGCCACCAGGCCCCGCTCTTGCAATTGTTG
The DNA here is from genome assembly GCF_007210685.1 of Dickeya sp. ws52. NCBI lineage: Bacteria > Pseudomonadati > Pseudomonadota > Gammaproteobacteria > Enterobacterales > Pectobacteriaceae > Dickeya > Dickeya sp. ws52. The sequence continues at coordinate 241,057 of NZ_SZVX01000005.1, read as the reverse complement.
AATCAGATTGCTTGCCATCAAAGTCTCCATGTATAAACGACTGCACCTTTGCCGGTACACGACTTTTCGCCGCTTTGGCGAAAGAAAAAATTCAGGGTGACATAGAATAAAGCGCCGACACCGGGAGTGCCAGCGCTTAGCGCAACAAATTGCGGTGATTTACGGCGCCAGCCGGTCAATTGTCCAGCCATCGCCCTCACGCTGGTACATAAAGCGATCATGGAGACGATGTTCGCCACCCTGCCAAAACTCCATTGATTCGACAGTGACGCGAAACCCACCCCAGAAGGTCGGCAGCGGAATCTCGCCTTGCTGAAATTTCTGCTTCATTTCGAAGAATTTGCTTTCCAACATACTCCGGGCGGATATACGGCTGGATTGCTTTGAAACCCAGGCGCCGATCTGGCTGTCGCGCGGACGGCTGTGGAAATATTTCATGACCTCCAGCATCGGCAGTTTTTCCGCCTTACCCAGGACGATGACCTGCCGCTCCAGCATATGCCAGGGGAACAACAAACTGATGCGGGCGTTAACGGCAAGCTGTTGGGCTTTACGGCTGCCCATATTGGTATAGAACACCATGCCTTTTTCATCATAGTGTTTCAGTAGCACGATACGCTGATAGGGTTGCCCCTGCTCATCGACCGTTGCGACACACATCGCGGTAGGATCGGCCAGTTGCGCTTCACAGGCTTGCTTCAGCCAGCGCTCAAACAAGTCGAGCGGGTTGTCGGTAAGATCCCGGCGGCGCAGGCCGCCTTGAGTATATTCGCGTCGCAAATCAGCGATATCGACGCTTGCGGCTTGTTCTGGCGCCAGCGCTACCTTGTTGCGGGCATTATCGTTTTCGGTGGTCATGCAATCCTGCCGTTGCCTACTCGGGCGAGAAAAGGGAATGGCCCATTTTGCGCCCGCACCGGCAAAATCTCAACGCCTGCAACGACATAGACCTGCAACGACATAGAAATCGATTCACTGCAGCACACAGTCATTAACGATGATTCTATCGCCTCGTACGATAAACGCCTGATTTCCCTTGCTCCAAAAAGCATAGCGCTCATCGCTGTAGCGCGTGCCTGATGCGGCGGGCACCTGAGGCAACGTGTGAGATTCGCCATCCAGCAGGAACGTCGCGCTGTCACCCTGCGGGCCGGGATTAAGCGTAACGGTAAGCGGCATGGTGCCGCACCGGTAGTGTAAGGTTTGCGGTTTCGCCGCCGGCATCAGTTGGGCGCAGCCGCTTAGCAGTAGTAATACACCGGTGATCAGCAATGATTTCATTCTATTCTTCTCCTGTTATACGCGGGTCCGGGTATCCCACCCGAGTAAATCCAATAACGGAGAAGTCTATCAACAGAGCGCCGGCGGACCTCTCGGCAAAATCCGATTACACCGGCATCGCCGGATAAATCGCCCCCAATATGGTTTCATGGCTGGCGCCGGTCACCGACGGTAAATTACCCGGCAGCCCGGACAAGGTGCGAAAAGCCAGCCAGGCGAATGCCAGCGCCTCCATATCATCGCCGCGGATACCGAAATTATCGGTCGTGCAAACTTCAATGCCGGGCAAACGCGCCGATAGTTGGCTCATCAGCAATGGATTACGCGCCCCACCGCCGCAGACCAGCACACGTTCACACCCACCGGTCAGCAAGACTTGTCCGGCGATGGTTTCCGCCGTCAACGCCACCAGTGTGGCTTGAACATCTTCCGGTCGTAAACGCGGAAACGCCGCCAGTTGCCTTTCCAGCCACGCCAGATTGAAATATTCGCGCCCGGTGCTTTTCGGCGCCGGCAACCCGAAATAAGGGTCGGACAAAAGATGACTCAATAACGCGTTATCTACCTGACCAGTCAGCGCCCAGGCCGCATCTTTATCATAGGGCAGAGCCCGATTACGCCACACCCAGGCATCCAGCAGCATATTGCCGGGCCCGGTGTCATAACCTTTTACCGCTCGCCCCGGCACCAACACCGAAATATTGGCGATGCCGCCGATATTCAGTACGATCCGCCGCTCTACCGGATGCTGCAACAATGCATGATGAAATACCGGCACCAATGGCGCCCCTTGCCCACCCAACGCCATGTCGCGGCGACGGAAATCGCCGACGGTTGTGATGCCGGTGACGGCGGCGATACGATTACAATCGCCAATCTGCATCGTACAAGGCGCATCGCCATCCGGCTCATGCCAGACGGTCTGCCCATGACAGCCAATCGCGGTGATCTCGCTGGCGTTTAGCCCGGTTTGACGCAACAGCGCTTGTACCGCCTCGGCAAACAGCGCGCCGAGCCGGGTATCAAGCTTCCCCAGTTCGGAAAGCGTCACTGCCTGCCCCTGATTCATGCTCAGTATCGTCTGGCGAATCGCCGGCGGCAGCGGATGACAATAACTGGCTTGCTGCGCCACGGTGTGCTCATCAATGGCGGCCAGCACCACATCAATACCATCCAGACTGGTGCCGGACATCACGCCAATATATCTTCCAGACCTCATGGGGTTACCTTTGTTATGTCAATGACCGGCTGTCTCGCCATGACCTCATCCGCCAGGCGCATCTCGTTGGTCAACGGTGTATCGGGTTCAATTTTGTCTTTTTTGTCAGTCGGGTGCCAGTACAAGTACCCCATCGCATTCACCGGTTTTTTCAGAAAAAATACATTCACAAGGAACTTTATAACGCGTTTATTATCAATTTAGTCGCGCTATTCTATCCTTAACGTCAATCGAAACAGTAGAATGGTGCGTTAGACCACGCCATAGTGCGACAAGAGATAATTCGTCGGCTTAGGCTGCGCCCCCGACACAGACACAGCTATAACAGGAGTCTTTCTATGATGAAACGTTTTCTCGTGATCACTTTAGCCGGTATCACACTGGCTGGTTGCGCCAATACCAGCACCCTGTCAGGAGACGTTTACAGTGCATCCGAGGCCAAGCAAGTTCAAACCGTAACTTATGGTACCGTCGTCTCCACTCGCCCGGTGCAAATCCAGGCAGGAGAAGAAAATAATGTCATCGGCACTATCGGTGGCGCCGTACTGGGGGGATTGGTGGGTAACACCGTCGGTCGCGGTACTGGCCGCAATCTGGCAACCGCAGCCGGCGCAGTGGCGGGCGGCGTTGCCGGCAACAGTATTGAAGGTGCGGTTAACCGCGTTCAGGGTGTTGAGCTGGAAATCCGTAAAGACGACGGCAGCACTATCATGGTGGTACAAAAACAAGGCGATACTAAATTCCACGCAGGTCAACGTGTAGCGATGGCCAGCAATGGCCGCGCCATCACTGTATCTCCTCGTTAATATTCAATTATCAATCACCACCCAATGGGTGGTGATTTTTTTATGTCATCTATTCGGCGCGAGCATTCAGCTACATCGTCATTCATACTCTAATACGCCATGCTTCGAATTGCAGGATCATTGCCGTATTGCTCTGCTCATCCTTGGGCTTGCTCCCTTCAGGGCTGTGACACATCGATACAACACTGCTCCCACCGCGTTGTACATTATCTCAGTCGCTTACCGAGCGTAAGCATCTTGAAATTCATTCGATTGCCGCGTTAAAGGCCGATAACACACCTTAACCCTGAAGAGCTAACGCATTAACCCTGAAGAGCTAACGCATTGCTCAACACGCAAGCGTTTTATCCTACAATTCGAATTATTTTGGGTATATATTTCCTGAAGTTCGAATTCGATTACCAGGAAATTTACTTTCTATTAATTAAGACTGGCTCTCGTGTAATGCCAATATGTTTTTTTCCAGTCGAGAGATAATAGTGGCTAACTCATCCACTTCCTCAGGGGTAATGCCATTTAATATTTCACAGCGTGTCTGATCAATAACATCATTAACGGCCTGAATGATAGGATCCGCCATATCTGTTAACAAGATTCGCTTGGCACGACGATCATGGGCGCAAATGTGTCGGGTAATTAACCCCTTGTCTTCCAGTTGATCTAATGTACGCACCAGCGAAGGCTGTTCTATTCCTATCGCTTTGGCAAGCTGAATTTGGGACTGCCCCGGAGGCAGTTGGTGAATATTATGCAATGTGACCCAGTGTGTCTGAGTGAGCTCTAGCGGCTTCAATCGATGATCAATCAAAGCACGCCATACACGAACCAACCGGGCTAAATCAGAACCTAACGGCAATTCCATCACTTCTCCTTATAGTTAGCATACTAAGCAACTTCCCTGGATTGCAATCAACTCTGATTTAAAACGAAAGTTTTATAAAAAATGTCTTATTGTTATCAATCTATTCTAGCAAATAATAATTAATTAAAAATGATCTTGAACTTAATTTATGTCATTAAATATCACCACGTCGATTAAAACAAGGCTGGCTGTTCAGGTTCTGAGGGAGCAGAATTTTTTTCACTTCGTTGCGAGCGTTTCATCCTTTGACGGCATAACCGCAGCACATCCTGTTTTTGTGCATCGCTCATTTTTCCCCAATTAAAACGTTCATTGCGACTTCGAAAACAGCCGCGACAAAAACCTCGGTCATCCGCCTGGCAGATACCGCGGCATGGATTGGGTACGGGAAAAAGCTCGAGCTGCTCAGCCACAAGACCTCCTCATCTGGCGCCTTTATTGAAGCCTTGATCGTCGCTACTGGCAAGCATTACGTAGCGTTAATGCACAATTAACCGCCATATTATCGTTTATCATGCCTATTTTTCAGCAAACGCGCATAAAATCAACACATCTCCCCACAGGTTTGAACTCCCCCTGACAACGACGCTATACTCAGGCCCTATTGTTTCAGGCGGTAGCGGAACACAACCGGTATCGGCCAGGCGGTTAACCCACTGATCAAAATAGGGGTCATTATGCGTTTACTTCACACCATGCTACGTGTCGGCAACTTACAACGTGCTATCGACTTTTATACCAAGGTACTGGGTATGCGTCTGTTACGGACCAGCGATAATCCCGAATATAAGTATTCCCTGGCATTTGTCGGCTACACCGAGGAAAGCGAAGGCGCAGTGATCGAACTGACCTACAACTGGGATGTAGACAGCTATGAGATGGGGACGGCCTTTGGCCACATCGCGCTCGGCGTCGATGATGTCGCCGGCGCTTGCGAGCGTATCCGTCAGGCTGGCGGCAAAGTCACGCGTGAAGCCGGCCCGGTCAAAGGCGGCACCACGGTGATTGCCTTTGTTGAAGACCCCGATGGTTACAAGATTGAACTGATTGAACGTTCACAAGCGGGTCAAGGTTTAGGTCACTGATCCGTTTCGTCTGTTTAGACGTGGGTCTTCCCGGGGGAACGCGTGCTCCGTCGTCATATCGGGTTTGCTGCATCCCCCGACATAATTTGCCATAATGCGACATTGCATGTTGCTGAAGAAATAAGAAACGAATGGCTGAAAAAAATAACCTGAACGCGCTGAATGCGCGTTTTCGGGGCTTTTACCCTGTTGTTATTGATGTAGAGACCGCTGGGTTCAACGCAAAAACCGATGCGCTGCTGGAAATTGCAGCCGTAACGCTGAAAATGGATGAAAGCGGTTGGTTACAGCCGGACGCCACCTTACATTTTCACATCGAACCTTTTGAAGGCGCTATTTTGCGGCCCGAAGCGCTTGCCTTCAACGGCATCGACCCGACCAATCCGCTACGCGGCGCAGTGAGTGAATATGAAGCGCTGCATGAAATCTTCAAGTCGGTACGCAAGGGCATCAAGGAACAGGACTGCAATCGCGCTATCATCGTGGCGCACAACGCCACCTTCGATCATAGTTTCCTGATGGCGGCGGCAGAGCGCTGCGGCCTGAAGCGCAATCCGTTCCATCCTTTCGCCACTTTTGATACGGCGGCGCTAAGCGGATTAGTACTGGGGCAGACCGTGCTGGCTAAAGCGTGTATCGCAGCAGATATTCCCTTCGATGCCAGTCAGGCTCATTCAGCACTCTATGACACCGAACGAACGGCGCAACTATTTTGTGAACTGGTTAATCGTTGGAAGCGTATGGGCGGCTGGCCGCTCGCCTCTGGCATTGATACGAATACCGAAGCATCGCTGACCGACGACGACGAGTAACGTGCACGAACACGTCATGTATTCGCTGAACCACAAAGCACAATAATCGCGGGGTGATAGCGGTGATATCAGGCAGCACATGGCTGCCTGATACAGAAGAATTACTGCTGTTCCGGCTGCTGTGAACGGTACTTATCCGCCGTTTCTTTAATCAGTTGTTGCAGTTCACCGCGCTGATACATCTCAATCACGATGTCACATCCCCCCACCAACTCACCATCGACCCACAATTGCGGGAATGTCGGCCAGTTGGCATATTTAGGCAATTCGGCGCGAATATCCGGGTTCTGCAAGATATCCACATAGGCAAAACGTTCGCCGCACGCCGACAACGCCTGAACCGCCTGGGCAGAAAAACCACAGCTCGGCAGTTTGGGAGAACCTTTCATGTACAGCAGAATCGGGTTTTCAGCGATCTGGCGCTGAATCTTTTCAAGTGTCGTTGTCGTCATTCTATTGCTTCCTCAAGCGCGTGATGATCAGCCCATCAACGGCTGTTCATGTGACTCGCGGCAGACCATGCCATACCGCTTCTGTTGTTTTATATTCTAACGATAGCGACGGCCACAAAAAAACGCTATCTTTTGTAAGGTTTTATCCGGTCGACGATATATCAGCATAAGGCAGCCCAAATTGACTGATAATTAAGCAGCAAACACCGTTGTTAACGTTTTCTCACTATTTTGTAGTAACATAAGTCTATCTCCCGCTTTTTTATCAGGTCATTTTCGGGAATACTGTAAAGATTGAACGATTGAGGACAACATTCGGTCAGAATTATTATGCGTTTATTTATTACGCTCTTTTTATTATTTTTCAGTAATTTGTTTGCGAATCTGGCGCTGGCTAATCCGCATGGCGCGTCCGCGTTGCCGCGTAAATCGGGTGTAGAAACGGCAAACAAAGCGCTTGATGAGTCCAAAAAAAATAAGGTCGCCAAAAATGCCAATAAAAAAGGCACGGCGCCCTCGCATGACAAAAAACCTGAAAAGACGACCAAAAACGCGCCGGCGAAAAAGACATCATCCGCTCATGATAAAAGCGCCAAATCTGGTGATAAAAAATCGGTGACGGCAGCGGCTTCAACCCACGCTACCGGTAAACCGCAGAAGCAGGAAAAAAGCCCGCCGACTAAAGCGGCAGCCAGCAAAACGACGAAAAAAGAGCCGCCTGCTACGGCCAGAAATAACCGTAATGCGCATGAATCGGTGATAGCCAAACACACATCCAAAAAAGGCAAAGCGGTCATCGCCGAAGAAGATATCGCCCCGGTCTCATCGCACGGTAAAAATAAAAAAGGTAAACAAGACAAGGCTGCGCTGACTATCAGCGCCGCGCACCAAAAACGTTATCAACATGCCAAGTTAACCGCGATGAATAAGCTGATGAGCCAAATCGGCAAGCCTTATCATTGGGGCGGTTCCACACCGTATTCGGGTTTTGATTGCAGCGGACTGGTGTATTACGCCTATAAAGATGTGGTGAAAATTCCGATTCCACGCACAGCCAATGAAATGTTCCATTTGCGTGACGCGGCGCCAATTAAGAAAAGCGAACTGGAAAGCGGCGACCTGGTCTTCTTTCGTATCACCAACCGTGGGGCCGCCGATCATGTGGGCGTCTACCTGGGCAACGGCCGATTCATTCAGTCGCCACGTACCGGCGCTGATATCAAGATCAGTAAACTGAGTGAAGATTACTGGCAGGATCATTACGTCGGCGCTCGCCGCGTGGTGACGCCGAAAACCATTCGTTAGGCGCTACGCGGCTCGAAGTAATACGACACTCGACGTAATACGACAAAAGGGGCTTAGCGCCCCTTTCTGTTTTCACCGCTATGTTGCCTCAGGCTGTCGAAACCCGGACATTACGCCGCCGGCGATCTGCTATCAGTTCAATACCGCTGTGAAGCTGAAGACAATGATCACCACCAGGGCAACCACCGTACTGAACAGCGACATTTTCAGATTCGTATCCATAATATTCTCCTGTATGTGACTGATGATCACCGTCATCCCGTTGTGTATGAATAAAATCTCTCTCGGCAGACGAGAGGAAACACATAAAGTATAGGTTTATTATTACCCAGCCGATATCAAAAAACCGGTTTGTGCATCACAGAGTAACACGAATTGCCTCTTCCACTTTTGCTCTAAATCGGCCAGAATTCGCAGTTTGCTGTATACACTGCGTTGGTCGAAGCGTCAGCCCTCCCTTCAAGCTACACACCTCGGCATATCTCCTCCTGAAATGTTGCCTTGTTGTCCGGCAGGAGATGAATTCACGCAGGCAAACGATTAACACCCTATTTTACTGCTGTAACAGACACGTTACTGTCACAGATGAGTTCAGGAGTCGCTTTAGATGGCAACGATCAAAGATGTGGCAAAACGCGCAGGCGTTTCAACCACAACCGTATCACACGTGATCAATAAAACACGTTTCGTCGCCGAAGAGACCAAGGCTGCGGTACGCGCAGCCATCGATGAATTGCATTATTCCCCGAGTGCAGTCGCTCGCAGCCTGAAGGTCAACCACACGAAATCCATCGGCCTGCTGGCGACCTCCAGCGAAGCGCCCTATTTCGCCGAAATTATCGAAGCGGTGGAAAACAGCTGCTACGCCAGGGGTTACACGCTAATCCTGTGTAACTCTCATAACAATCAGGATAAACAACGCGCCTACTTGTCCATGCTGGCGCAAAAGCGTGTCGACGGCCTGCTGGTGATGTGTGCCGAGTACCCACCCGAATTGCTATCCATGCTGGCGGATTATCGTCATATCCCGATGGTGGTGATGGACTGGGGCGAAGCACACAACGATTTTACCGATACTATCGTTGATAACGCCTTTGCCGGCGGATACATGGCCGGACGTTACCTGATTGAACGCGGTCATCGGGATATCGGCGCCATTCCCGGCTCGCAGGGGCGCAATACCGGTAGCGGACGTTACCTGGGGTTCTTGAAAGCGCTAAAGGAAGCCGACATTTCCCTGCGCGAAGAGTGGGTGGTTCAGGGGGATTTTGAGCCGGAGTCCGGCTATAAAGCCATGCATCAAATTCTGGCCCAAAAACAGCGGCCGACGGCGGTATTCTGTGGCGGTGACATCATGGCGATGGGCGCCATCTGCGCGGCCGACGAACTTGGGCTACGCGTACCGCAGGATATTTCAGTGATCGGTTACGATAATGTGCGTCACTCCCGCTATTTTACTCCAGCGCTCACCACCATTCATCAACCGAAAGAACGTCTGGGGCAAGCGGCATTTTCCATGTTGCTGGACCGCATTACCAGCAAACGCGAGGAAGCACAAACGATTGAAGTACACCCTACCCTGATCGAGCGTCGCTCCGTTGCCGACGGCCCATATCTCGATTATCGTCGTTAACATCCAGACGATTTCGTTATCGCTGCGCGCCCTTGCCCTCAGGCGTGATGTCGCACCGCATATAGCGATAATGCATGTGATGAATACATGACGTATTGTTTCTCCGTGCTACTTTAGCCCGCTGAATCTTGTCGGCGGGTTAAAGCAGTCATACACTTGTCACTATCGCTGACGACAATAACTATGATCAGACGATGTTTTTCGACAGAGTGCATCGCCTTACTTTTTCTACCCTGGCAATGATGGCCGTACCGTTTATCACGAACGGGGTAGATACCTTTCGTACCGGCTTTTCTCTTATTTTCCTCTGAGACTCTCAGGGATAGACAATGGATGGGGTTCGTTGAACACCCTCCAGCGTGATATTTGTCTGGTTTATTCCTTGTAAACACATTTATCTGACAAGGTAGGGAGAAGTTATGAGTTCATCTTATGTAGAGGAACTGGGTACCCCGCATCATCCCTGGTTCCAAATAGTTAATGAAATGCTGTCGACCGCCGACATCGCCATTAACGGCTCACGCCCGTTTGACATTCAGGTAAAAAATCCCGATATGTACAAACGCATACTGCGCGAAGGCTCGTTAGGTCTGGGCGAAAGCTACATGGATGGCTGGTGGGAGTGTGAGCGGCTGGACATGTTCTTCCATCGAGCGATACGCGCGGGACTGAACAGCCAACTGCCCCACCGCTGGCGCGATACTTTACGAATTCTGATGGCTCGCCTGAGCAATCTGCAATCCCGCCGTCGGGCCTGGATCGTAGGCAAGGAGCATTACGACCTCGGTAATGATCTTTTCACCCTGATGCTCGACCCTTATATGCAATACTCCTGCGGTTACTGGAAACAGGCTGAAACGCTGGAACAGGCGCAACAGGACAAGCTGCGCTTAATCTGCGAAAAACTGCAATTGCGTCGCGGCATGACATTGCTGGATATCGGTTGCGGCTGGGGTGGGCTGGCGGAATTCGCCGCACATCACTATGGCGTCAGCGTCACCGGCGTCACCATCTCTCGCGAACAGCAAAAGCTGGCGCAGCAGCGCTGCCGACATCTGGATGTTAACATCCTGCTACAGGACTATCGCGACCTGAATCAACAGTTTGATCGCATTGTTTCCGTCGGCATGTTCGAGCATGTCGGCCCTAAAAATTACGACACCTATTTTCGGGTAGTGAGAAAAAACCTCAAACCGGCCGGCCTGTTCTTGTTGCATACCATCGGGGCGAACGAGACCAGCCTCAAGGTTGACGCCTGGATTAATAAATACATCTTCCCCAATGGATGTTTGCCGTCGGTGCAACATATCGCCCAACATAGCGAGCCGTATCTGGTGATGGAAGACTGGCACAATTTCGGCGCAGATTATGATCGCACGCTGATGGCCTGGCATGAGCGTTTCCAACAGCACCGGCCGGAGCTGGCGGCACGCTACCCGACCCGTTTCCAGCGGATGTTCAACTACTACCTCAGCGCTTGTGCCGGCGCATTTCGTGCGCGTAGTATCCAGCTCTGGCAGGTATTATTCAGCGTTGGGGGAGTGGAAGGCGGTTTGCGCGTGCCGAGATAACATCGGTACGTCAGTCGTCGCTTTTTCGATTGCCAAAAACCGGCAGCCGGCCTGCCGGTTTTCACTTAGCGATGAGAATGCGGGTGCAGCAACGCCTTACTCACCTTGTGCAGCCGGGGCGGCAGCCTGCTCTTGTTGTTGAGCATGACGCGCCATGACACGTTCAACCGTGTCGATGATAGCCTGCGTTTGCGGGTCGATTTCGATGTTGATGCGGTCGCCCAAACGCTTCTGGCCGAGCGTTGTGCGTTGAAGCGTTTCCGGAATCAAATGCACGCAAAAACGACTGCGGGTAACTTCCCCCACCGTCAAACTGATACCGTCGATACCGATAAATCCTTTGTGCAGCACATACTTCATTTGCGACTCATCAGACAGCCGGAACCAGATCTGATGATTATTTTCCGACGTCAGAATTTTTACTATCTCCGCCGTACACATAATATGGCCGGACATCACATGCCCGCCGATTTCATCGCCATATTTAGCCGCGCGTTCCACATTGACCCGATCGCCGACGTGAATTTCCCCCAGGTTGGTCAACCGCAGCGTTTCTTTGATCAAGTCAAAACTGACCCGATCGCCGTCGATAGCCGTGACGGTCAGACAACAACCATTGTGTGCTACGGATGCGCCTGTTTCCAGCCCCGGCAACAGTTCGGGGGGCAGTTGAACGACATGAGTGCGGAAATTGGGTTTTTCATCAACAGACACGACGGTCGCCGTGCCCTGAACAATACCGGTAAACATGGTGTTGATCTTGCCTCCAGATTAGTAATAGGCGTGAACGCGCCACCATAACAGTAGGCGCAACGGCTGACACGCAATAGTGCCCTTTCACTCATGTGAGACAGTTTGCACCATATCGTCATGAAAACCAAACAGGATCCATTCCCGAACAGTCAATGATTGGTTTACTGTCGGCAAATCGTTACAATACTTCATCTTTTTTCGCATGTACCCAAAATAATTCGTGTTGCAGGCCAACGCCGCCCAGAAGGCACGAGGCCCATTTATGAGCCGGTTAATACAACCAGCACACCTGCAACAGGAGCTATAACGGGTATAAATAAAGGGTGATTGTCTTTCTCTCCTCAATTAGAGATCTCTCTCCATCCTGCTTTAGGAAGGTGTTTTCGTGCAGAAGTACTTATCAGAGGCCCGCCAGTTGCTGGCGCTGGCTATTCCAGTCATCATCGCTCAAGTTTCGCAAACCTCGATGGGTGTGGTAGATACCATTATGGCGGGTTCCTACAGCGCTACCGATATGGCAGCCGTAGCGGTCGGCACCTCTATCTGGCTACCGGTCATCCTGTTCGGCCACGGTTTACTGATGGCGCTGACGCCGGTGGTGGCGAACCTCAACGGTTCCGGACGCCGGGACCGCATCGCGCATCAAACTCAGCAGGCGTTCTTATTGGCCTGCGCCATTTCTCTCCTGACGATGGTGGTGCTCTATCAGGGAAAATATGCCATCAACCTGATGAATGACGGCGCGCCGGAACTGGCTGAAAAAGCGATAAAATATCTGCACGCCTTGCTGTGGGGGGCACCCGGTTATCTGTTTTATCAGGTACTACGCAGCCAATGCGAAGGTTTGTCCAAAACACAGCCCGGTATGGTGATTGGATTTATCGGCCTGTTGATCAATATTCCCATCAACTACATTTTTATCCACGGTAAGCTGGGTATGCCGGAATTGGGCGGTGTTGGCTGCGGGGTAGCCACGGCCTCCGTGTACTGGATAATGATGCTGATGATGGCGGCTTATTCCCGCCGCGCCTACTGGTTAAAAGATATTCGCCAGCACCAAACCCGGTTGCAACCGGACTGGGCTGTACTCAAGCGTTTATCCAGCCTGGGATTGCCTGTCGCACTGGCGCTGCTATTTGAAGTGACGTTATTCGCCATTGTCGCGTTGCTGGTGTTGCCGCTCGGCGTCGTGAATGTCGCGGGCCATCAAATCGCCCTCAACTTCAGTTCGCTGATGTTTGTCCTGCCGCTCTCTGTTGGCGTTGCCGCGACTATTCGCGTCGGCCACCGACTGGGAGAAGGTTCGGCAGACGCTGCCCGGGTCGCAGCCCGTACCAGCATCGCGACCGGCGTGTTGCTGGCGATATGCACAGCCATATTTACCATCACGCTGCGTGAACCTATCGCCATGCTATATAACAAGAATCCGGATGTGGTGGCGATGGCGTCACACCTGATGCTATTGGCGGCGGTTTATCAAATTTCCGATGCAGTGCAAACCATCGGCAGCGGCGTATTGCGTGGCTATAAGGACACCCGCGCCATCTTCTTTATTACCTTCATCGCTTATTGGCTGCTCGGATTGCCCAGCGGTTACGCGCTGGCGCTCACCGACATACTGATACCACGCATGGGGCCTGCGGGGTTTTGGTGGGGATTCATTATCGGCCTGACCTCTTCCGCCACAATGATGGTATTGCGGATCCGTTGGGTACAGCGCCAATCGCCCGCCCGGATTCTGGCACGAGCCGCACGCTAATGACAGAATGCACAGAGCGCCGAAAAAAGCGGCGCTCTGTCTACAAGCTCGTCAATCAGTGTGATATAGCAGGAATTTTGCATTTTTCCCCTTGCCAGCAGCCATCCAGATCATTAATATTCGTCCCCGCTGTCACCCCTGACGGCAGCTGATAGAAACAATGCGTTCATAGCTCAGTTGGTTAGAGCACCACCTTGACATGGTGGGGGTCGTTGGTTCGAGTCCAATTGAACGCACCATTCTTCAGCGCATCAGCATCAACGCACATATTGCGACCGTAGCTCAGTTGGTTAGAGCACCACCTTGACATGGTGGGGGTCGGTGGTTCGAGTCCACTCGGTCGCACCATATCATGTTCTATAGACGCCCATCTATTCCTGTAGTGGCTTGAAAAGAAGAGGGTTTTTATCTTCTTCCGTTCCAGTGAACTCTATCGAAACCCACTCAAATCCGGCGATTTTAAGTCCACGTTTAAGTCCATCTTGAATGCGGGTGAATTCGCGTCCAGAGTGTTGTTTTGCCCAGCCCGAACATCCTGATCTACTCAGAACCAGAATTCCGGCATGATAACGCTCCCCTGAACGGAGGTTGTGCCGATGAAAAAATCGCTATTCACCGAAGAGCAGATTGTTTTTGCCTTGAGGTAGGCTGAGCTGGTACTCCGGTGCCGCAAGTTAAGGATTTCCGACGCTACTTTTTATACGTGGCATAAGAAATAAGGCAGGATTTCACCTTTATAACTCAAGCATATGCGACAGTTGAAAGAAGAAAATCTGCGGCTAAAAAAACGGGTTGCCGATCTGAGTCTCGATAAGGCTATGTTGCAGGGTATCCTCGCCAAAAAGAGCTAATACTGGCTCGCCTGCGTATCCATAAAATCACCGAAACCCGGGTTCATTACGTTGCGCGCGACGGGTATCGCTCGTGGGGCTTTCCCCTGGAGGCAAGCGCCAGCACGCAGGCGTGAGAAATTGAAGCGAATGGCGTGGACGGCACGGGCACAGCCCGAAAGCCCGGTGGTGCAGCGCGCCGACACTCTCGGGACTTTCAATGTCGTCCACAGTGAAATCCGAAACTCGGCCCACGGGTTCGACTAGCCTCACTAGTGAGCCAGCGTGGCTTCGGGCAAATCTTTTCCACTCTGACGCCACTTTCCTGGAGGCTGCCCATGATGCCGGCGGAACGCCGTGACAAAAGCATACAGAGACGAATACCCAACCCGCTCTGCCACTTCTATCAGCGGAATGTCCTGCGTTCGCAAAAGATCGCGTGCAACAGTCATCCGCCAGTCGGTGAGATATCGCATTGGCGTGTTGCCAAGAACCTCCTGAAACACGCGAGCAAACGTGGCGCGAGACATGTTGCTCATCCTTGCCAGTTCATCCACGGTCCACGACTTACTCGTGTCGCCGTGCATGGCCTGAAGCGCTAGCGACAGACGCGCGTCTGTCGCACCGCGGACCCATGCGGGTGCATTCACGCTCGATGCCAATCCGCTGCGAAGCCCAAGCACAACGAGAACATCCAGCAGCCGGTCAAGCACAGTTTGGCGACCTGGCTCAGCCTGAGAGAGTTCTCTCGACAGTAGCTCAACCACACCATGAACTGGATTGTCCATGCGCGATGGAATCAGGAATACTGGCGGCAGTCCATTGACCAATCCCGCACCGATATCTCCGGCAAAGCGATAAGCCCCGCAGAGGAACACCGCCGCACGCGGATCGTGCTCGGCTCCATCAGCGGCGTGCTCTGTCCGGAAAACCTCCGGCACGACACAGCACGCCCCTGGCTCGTGGGCAACGAAGTGGTCTGGCCCACCGCGAACCAGCGCCAAATCTCCTGGCCTGAGTTCGATGGGGTCGTCTCCGCCGTCCAGCCACAGCCAAGCCCGCCCCTGAATCATAGCGTGCACGGCAAGCTGAATCGTGCCGGGTAGACGAAGCCCCCAAGGCGCGATAGCGATAGACCTCGCAAACACGCCGCCAGAGGCGCGAGCGCGCACCAAATGCTCTTGCAATATATCCATAGATTAAGCGTATCACGCAATTTATTGAGCGAATTGATTATTGATGCTCTCACTAACTGCGCATAAAGTTACATCTCTAACCAATCAACCAGGAGCCGCACCATGAACGACGTTACCGACAACCGCACCCTTGTACTCGGAGCAACAGGCAAGACCGGGTCCCGAGTCGCCCAGAATCTCCTCAATCAAGGAATAGCCATCCGCACTGCGGCTCGCAGCGGTGCGGATGTGCGGTTCGACTGGAATGACCCCTCGACCTTTGCAAGCGCTCTGCTCAAGGTCTCTCGCGTCTATCTCGTTTCACCTGTAATGCGCGTCGACTTTGCCGACATCGTTGCCAAGTTTCTCGACGAGGCAGAGCGCGCCGGCGTTCGTCATGTTACCTACCTCAGCGCCTACGGCATGGAGCACGCACCCGCTGAAGTCGCGCTGCGCGCAGTGGAGTTGGATCTGGCGTCTCGCCCTTTACTCTCCCATTCCATCGTGCGTCCCGCTTGGTTCATGCAGAACTTCAGCGAGACGTTCGTCAAACCCGCGAACGATGAAATCGTGGTGCCCGGTGCGATGGGGGCCGAAGCCTTTGTTAACGCAGAGGACATCGCATCCGTCGCGGCGGCGACGCTAAGCGATCCTGAGCGGCACGCTGGCCGCGCCTATTCACCCACCGGCCCCGAAGCGCTGACATTTGAAGACGTTGCTGCACACATCTCGAATGCAGTCGGTCGCAAGATTTCATACTGCGATATCGATCGCAACACCTGGATCGACGCCATGATCCAGGCCGGCGTACCTGCTGAATATGGCGAGGTGCTTCGTCTCTTGACTGAGACGATCGCAAGCGGACGAGGCTCTCGACCCAACAATGATGTTCTTACGGTGACTGGCAAGGCACCAATCAGCTTCGCGGAGTTCGCTGCAAAGACCTCTGCCGCCTGGCGTCAATGAAAGTCTCGCCTTAAGAAGAAACCAAGCCAAGGAGAACATAAATGTCAAATCAGCAGTATTCAACCTTCCTACCCGCCAAACCTTACTTCGACCTGGTCCGGGGCGCCCTGGGCGACCTTGTTGATGGTGAGCATTTCTTTGACATCGTCACCGACGACACCATCTACGAGGTTCTCTACGACTTGGGCTGGCCCCGCGTCATCCAAGGGCGAACCGACCTGATGGCAGCGTTTGGGAACTATGTCGACAACATCGCGCTTCAGTCCGCCGACAAGTTAATCACTCACAAGACGGACGACGGCTGTGTTATCGAATACGAAGTCCATGGGACGATTCTTGCGACAGGTGTGAAATACAACAATCGGTTTTGCTCCATTATCAAAATTGAAAACCGAAAGATCACGCATTGGAGAGACTACATGGACTCCCATGCAGCCTGGAAGGCGTTGAACGTCGTCAAGTCCGCGTTTGTACCGCGACAGCCTTTTCCTGAGTAAATGGCACCTCGAAAATAGGGAACGGCTTCAGTTCACACTTCTCGTCACACTTGCATTGAGGGCACAGGCAATCTGTCTGCATGTTTTGCTGACGTTGTCAGCGACATGCCACGCAACCTCGGCTGCAAGTTGCGGTGCGGCGAAAACCGCATGGCCGAGCCAGTTCGCGCAGCATCCTGACGCGAACGACCGCCGGCTTATACCGGTAGTGGATACCTCTGCCTTATCACCCCATCGCGGGGTTACCCACCCCCGCAATCGGGCCTGGTGTGTCTCCGCTTCATTTTTTAATGGAGATGTCACCATGGTTCATTCTACTTCAGGCGAAAAAGCCGATTTCGATCTGCACACCGAAGGTTATGATCGTCTACAGCGTGTGCGGGAAGTTCCCGTGCGTGGTGGCCGCCGTGCTCAGCCGTTCCTGGCTTGCACCATCGGCGCGCTGGCCGGGCCTGTTGAAGAACCGGAATACCGGTACATGCTTATTTCAAGCGAATAAAAGTGTGGCGCATGACCGCCAGTAAATAAAACGCTGGTAAATACGACCATGCAAGTCACTATTATTCTGTTAACCAGACATCTTCCAATCTGATATTTTTGCTACAGCAAATTCCCTGACACGAAGAGCAATAGTTCTTCACTTATCGCGTCCAGACCTGTTTTTTATCCTTAGTTTGCGGTGTGTTGAGCGCTGGCCGGTGATTAACTGACGCAAAAACACACGCTCCCAAAATACGGGTTCTGTTTGGTTCTCTGCGAAAAACGGCCTGATGAAATGTTGGCTCAGCAGTGGAATATCGCCGCGAATTTGCTGGCGCTGATGCAACCCAGTCAGTGAAACGGGCAGCCAATCCTGCCCGTTTCCATACCCGACCTGTGCTGCGGTTATTTAAAGATCTTCTGTACAAATTCGATATACGCCGGACGCCAGACATCCATTTCATGCCCTAAACCGGGATATTGCCGGTAATCGAATTTCACGCCGTTCTGTTCCAGTTGCGCTTTCAAGCCGGCAATATCCTTACCGGTTACGGTATCCTTCTCACCCACCGCCACCGTGAAATTGCGCAATTGCCGATTGATGCCGGCGGCATTGCCCAGTTGCGCGGTGACCTGAACGTTCGGCACCGTTTCAGTGGTTACGCCGCTGAAGGTTGCCAACCAGCCAAAATGATCCAGATGGCTCATGCCGGACACCAGCGCCTGATAACCGCCTTGCGACAGCCCGGCCAGCGCCCGGCCGTCTGCATCGCGGCGCACGTTAAACCGCTCACTGACTAGCGGAATAATGTCATGGATTAACTCACGATCAGCCGCCGCTGCGTTCCGCGGGTAGAACGTTTTGCGTCGATCTTTCGGCGGGAAATCCTCCGGAACCGCCTCGGCGATATCGGTTTCGGTATCCGGAATGACCACCAGCATCGGCGCAATCTTTTTCTCCGCCAGCAAGTTATCCATGATTTGCGGAATCCGACCCTGCGCGACGGCAGAATCACCGGCATCACCAAATCCGTGATAGAAATACAGCACCGGCAGCGGTTTGCCGGTATCGGTATAACCCGGCGGCGTCCAGACAGAGATCTGCCGTTCCGCTTTCAACGACGCCGAATGATAGGTAACGGTACGCAACTCACCATGTGGCACCGCCCGGATATCCAGTAGGCTGCCCGGCACCAGAATCATGCTGGTGTTGACCTGACGCTGCGGTTTGGGCAAGGCTGAGCCGGTATCGATGCTGCGAAAACCATCCACATTAAAGAAGTATTCATACAGATTAGGGCGCTGCGGCTCACTGCGCCACGACCAGACGCCCAGATCATTTTTCGTCATCGGATGCGCTACCCAGGTTTCCGGCGTCGCGCCGGTCACCACGCTTACCGCTTTCGCCTCCGGCGCAAACAGCCGGAAAGTAATGCTGTTATCGGCATTGACCTGCGACAGATAGTGCCGGGTCGCCACATCGGTACGCGGCAGCGTCGGGAGCGCACCTGACGCGGCCAGCGCCGCCAGTGGCGTGGATACGCTCAACGCAGAGAGCAACAGATACAAACAGGTTTTCCTGGTTTTCATTATCGGCCTCTTTTTTATTCATGCAGGGTAAAAACGGGCAGACCGGGGGATAGTGACATCACCACCACACCTCAGCCTGAACACCGGCGGTAAATTGATCCTTCTTGCTATCGGCAAAGGTGAACTGGTCCAGTTCGTTATCCAGCACCCGAATGTAGGTGCCGTAAAAGCGGATTTCCGGGCGTGAAGCCAACATGCTGGTATCCACCTTGATAGTGTGGAACAGCGTGGTTTTATAGCCGGATTCCGTGAAATACCTGCCGGCCTGATTTTTATTGGTCTGGCTGAAATAACCCAGCTCAACGCCCGTCTGGTTGTAATTGCTCCAAATATAAGCCGGCCGAACCACTGCGCGTATACTGTCAAAATCGGTATGCGCGCCGGTGTCGTAGCTGTAAACATCCTGCCCGCGGGTATACACCAGCGCGTTAGCCATGATCACATCCGGACGCAGGTACATCTCCCCTTGCGAAATCAAACGTAATGCGGTGCCTCCGCTATGGTCGCCGTAATATTTGCCGTTGACCGCCACAAACGGGCTGGACCCGGCATAACGCGCCAGGCTGCTGGCAATCGAGTTATTCGCCAGTTGCGCAGTGAACTCATTAAAACCATTATTTGGCAGTGCCTGACGCAGTACCACACCGCCCAACCATGAATCCTTCATCGGAAAATAGTTGTTGTTGGCTTCATTGTTTTTCTGGGTATCGTTTTTATTCGCCATGGCATATTTTCCCAGCACCATTAAACTGGCGCCGTCCCATAATGGAATGCCTTTATAGCGCGCTTCCACCGCGTTGGTATTCATTTGCTGGAACTGGGTCAGGTTACGGTTATACACATCGATATCTTCACGCGTTAGCGCGACATCGATAGACCCGACGCCCGCCTTAATGTTTTCCACCCCCACGCCGGCGGAAGAATCGGTTTTATTGCTCTTCCAGTCCAGCATCTGAATTTCATACACCGGTAACGCATGTTTGCCGACCCAAAAATCCGCCTCCGGCGCAAACGGCAAGAACCCTTTGGTGGTGAGGTAAATATCGGAGAACTGCAGCTTGTTTTCATTGCTGTTATCTTCGCCAAACCAACCGCCGGAATAAGACTGGCCCACGTTGCCATCCAGTTTTATCACTCCATAGGCGGATTTACCGTCTTTACTGAATACCCGTTGTTTGAGAATTAAGTCATACCAGCTGGTATGCTCATTACCAAACCGCCCCAGTGAACCGATGGCCCAGGACTTGGGCGAACCCTGCGAACCGGTGGCCCAGCCGGAGCGGAAATAACCGGAATAGGTAAAACCGATATCCTCTTTCACATACTGGCTGAGTTCATGCAACGTCATGGAAGCACGCCGGTCCGCCGATGTTACGTCAGCCTTGGCCGGATTATCTGCGAGCGACATAACAGTTTTTGTTCCAATGCCAACGTTATTGTCATGACTCTCACGGGAAGCGGAATTCTCTCGTACCAACGTAATCGTTTTATTTTTTCTTTCCTGATCTTTATAACGTTTTAATTCCTGTTTCGTTTCCTGCAAGTCTTTTTCCAATGCAGCCAGCCGTTGCTCTATAGACAGCGGTGCGGCAGTGGAAATAAATGGCATAGGATAAAGCAGGCTGGCTATCACCCAATAACTATTCTTCATTTTCATTTTTATGTTCCCCGCTGAATAATCGGATAAAGAAAAAAACAACTCACGCAGGCCAATAATGGCGAGCGATAACAACTTGCGGATAAATTATCCGCAAGTTGATTCCTAATATATTTATATCCGTTATACTTCGAGTTGCAGGTGTATCGGCTTTCCTGCAACTCGAATTATTTTTGGTATATCACCGCGTCAACGTTTTTCCTCGGCTGGCAATAACCGACTGATACCAATAGAAGCTCTTTTTACGCCGCCGCTCCAGCGTTCCCTGGCCGGCATCATCACGGTCGACATAAATAAAACCATAGCGTTTGGACATTTCCGCTTTCGAGGCGCTGACCAGGTCAATCGGCCCCCAACAGGTATACCCCAACACGTCAACACCATCCGCAATAGCTTCGCTGACCTGTACCAGATGGTCATTTAAATAACGGATACGATAGTCATCGTGGATTTCACCATTTGCTTCGATCTTATCCTTCGCCCCCAAACCATTCTCAACGATAAAGAGTGGTTTTTGATAACGGTCGTAGAGGAAATTCAATAAATAGCGCAATCCCAAAGGATCAATTTGCCATCCCCACTCCGAGCTTGCCAGATAGGGGTTCGGCACCATATTCAAAATATTGCCGCGCGTTTTTTCATGTTGTGTCTCATCGGTGCTGACACAGCCGGTCATATAATAACTAAAAGAAATAAAATCAACGGTGGCGGTCAAATCCTGCTTGTCCTGTTCCGTGATATTCAGCGTAATCCCCTGTTCACGGAAATAACGATGCATATAACCTGGGTAGGCACCACGTACCTGCACATCGCCGAAGAATAACCACTCGCGATTTTGATGCAGGCTTTCCATCACATCTTCCGGTTTACTGGTCAGCGGATAAAGCATCGCCCCCAACAGCATATTGCCGATTTGTGCGTCCGGAATAATCTCATGGCAGGCTTTCACCGCTCTGGCGCTCGCCACCAATTGGTGGTGGATAGCCTGATAAACCGCTGCCTTGTCGCTGTCCGGCGGTAAGCCGACGCCGGTGAACGGCGCATGTAAGGACATATTAATTTCGTTGAACGTCAGCCAACGTTTGACCTTATGACGGTAGCGCGTAAACACCGTGCGGGCATAACGTTCAAAGCAATCGATGGTCAGTCGATTACCCCAGCCACCGTGTTTTTTTACCAGTCCATACGGCATTTCATAGTGCGATAACGTCACCAGTGGCTGAATGCCGTATTTCGCCAGCTCATCAAACAGCCGATCATAAAATGCCAACCCGGCTTCGTTCGGCTCCGCCTCATCCCCCTGAGGGAAAATGCGTGTCCAGGCGATGGAGACGCGCAGACAGGTAAACCCCATTTCCGCAAACAATGCGATATCCTGCGGGTAGCGGTGATAAAAATCGATAGCCACATCTTTGATTCCGCTGTCGCCGGGGGTCCGCTCCACAATGCGGCCAAAAATCCCCTGAGGCTGCAAATCCGATGTGGAAAGTCCTTTTCCATCCGTCAGATAGGCGCCTTCTACCTGATTGGCGGCAATCGCGCCGCCCCATAAAAAATGCGCCGGGAAAGGATTACTCATCACTGATCTCCTGTTTTTTTGTTCAACAATGATTCAACATACCAGCCGTGTCAGCGGCGTATTCGCATCAACCCTACCGCCGGCGACAGACTCAACCCCGCGATAGTCTTCACTATTGGTAATGACAATCGGGGTCGTGAGATCGTATCCCGCCGCCTCGATCGCCGGTGCATCGAACTCCAGCAGCAGGTCTCCCTGGCGCACCACATCGCCGACGCGCACATGCGGGGTAAAATGGCGTCCATCCAACCGGACGGTATCGATACCCACGTGTATCAACACTTCTGCACCGCCCCGCGATGCCAGGCCAATTGCGTGATGCGTCTTAAACAGCGAGGCAACGGTGCCGTCCACCGGAGAATACAAGCATCCCTCTGAAGGCCGGACAGCGATCCCTTTCCCCATCACGCCGCTGGCAAAGGTACGATCAGCCACTTGCTCTAGCGGTATCACCTCGCCGAAGAGAGGGCTAAACAGCGTCTCATCACGGATCGTCGTTTCGTCATGAACGGCATTCGTACCGTTCGGCGTCGTTGCCGCCGTAGGTGAGCTCTCCTGCACAGCAGGCTGCGTTTCGTCTTTAGGCACGCCGAACGACCAACTGGCCGCAGCGGCGAAAACAAACGCCGCCAGTGTGCCGATGACAGCCGCCCAGACGCTGTTGTCTACGCCGGTCGGCGGAATGATTTGGGTGAAGGTGAAAATGCTGGGAAAACCAAACGAATAGATGGTGGTATGGAAATACCCCATCACCGCCGCCCCTATCGCGCCGCCGATACAGCCAAAGATAAAGGGGCGACGCAGCGGCAATGTCACGCCGTATACCGACGGTTCGGTAATACCGAAAAGCGCCGCGGAAAACGCCGACCCGGCAATCCCTTTCCGTTTCATGTCCCGGGTACGCAGCAGCACGCCCAGGGTGGCGCCGGCCTGCCCCAACACCGCTGGGGTCAGCAACGGCAGCAGGGTGTCATGCCCCATTACACTCAGGTTGTTGAGCATTAACGGTACGAATCCCCAATGCAGGCCGAAAATCACGCAAACCTGCCACAGTGCGCCCATCACGGCGCCAGCCAGCAACGAGTTCAATCCATATAACCATTGATATCCTCCCGACAGCATCTGGCTCAGCCAGGTAGCGCTCGGCCCAATCAGCAGAAAGGTCAACGGAACGCTAATAACAATACACAGCAGCGGCGTGAAGAAATTACGGATATTCGCGTGCAGCCAACGATTCAGCGGTTTTTCCAGTTTGCAGGAAACCCAACTGGCAAACAGAATCGGAATTACCGAGGAGCTGTAATTGATAAACGTAATCGGGATCCCCAGGAAATGGAGTGTGGGGTGATCCGGCGCCTGCATGGCGTTAAAGGTAGCGACCATGCTGGGATGGACCAATGTGGCGCCGATAACCAGCGTAGTAAACGGGTTACCGCCGAATTTCTTGCCGGCCGTATAACCCAGTACAATCGGGAAAAAATAGAATAACGCATCGCTGGCGGCAAATAATAATTTATAGGTGCCGCTGCTTTCCGTTATAAAATGGGTAGCGACCCCTAACGCCAGAAAACCTTTCAGAATACCTGTCGCGGCCATCACACCGACAAACGGAGTAAAAATACTGGAAATAATGTCGATAAATCCGGCAAAAAAGCTTTCTTTTTTCTCTTCTGATGCTGCCGTGTCATTAAAACGGGCCATACCGTCGAGTGAAAGCAACGCCTGATAAACGTCTGCAACCTGATTTCCTACCACCACCTGAAACTGACCACCGCTTTCCACCACCATAATAATGCCGGGATTATTTTTCAGGACATCAGCATGGGCGGCGGCATTATCTTTCAATTTAAACCGCAGGCGTGTAGCGCAATGTATCACGCTAATAATATTTTCCTGGCCGCCTACGCCATCTCTTATTTCACTGGCTAATGTTTCGTAATTCATGGCTACATCCTTCATACTCAGTCCATGCCCGAAGAAAACCGCTGAGTGACTGATCGCTATGGCGTCAGCACACCCCGTGCTCAAGACAAAAAAAAACCTGAACCGTCTCATCGCGGCACCAGGCTCGCAAAAACGGTTCAGGTTTTGCCTGTACTTCCCACGTCAGGGATACAGTCGCAATCCATATTTATCGCTTTACAGACTACCAGCTCGATTTACTCTGGCAAGCGCTTTACTTCATGAATCCATTATTTTGTGATGCTATTCACTTTTCTTTTTCACTGCCCGGCAGGTTATTTCTCTGCTCGTTCCTGTAATTCGGTGCGCACCCGTTCGATATGGATCGTCAGAAACATCAACTCTTCTTTTGTCAGCGTGTAATCATAATTCAACACTATATGATCCTGAATTTTCTCGGCACAGCGATACGCCAGAATATATTTTTCTTTCACAACATCGTGTAGCGATTCATCTTCGCTGAAAACCGATGTGCGTCCTAATAATCGTTGTGCAAAGAATTTCAGATGGGTCACAAACCGGTGATAACTAAAAGCGTGCTCGTTATAATCAATATTCAATTGATACTTAACAATATTCAAAATCTCCTGCATGACTCGGGTGATACGCATCACTTCCGGCATATGGCTGTCCAATTGGGCATTCACCAAATGCAACGCAATAAAGCCCGCCTCATCTTCCGGCAACCGCACTCCCAGCCGCCGGTGAATAATATCCAGCGCCTCCAGCCCGACGGCAAACTCTTTTTGGTACAGCCGCTTCACTTCCCACAGCAACCCATTACGGATATCCACCCCCTGCCGATGCCGTTCAATGGCGAAATGACAGTGATCGGTCAACGAAATATAGAGGCTGTTCTGCAAGTTTCCGGTCAGCTTTTCTTTCGCCAACGCGATGATCCGATCGGCCGTCGTCACTACCTCAAGCGGAATACGCTCCAGCACATCGCTCAGGCGAGCTGTCAGTTCGCTGCTGCGCAAGGAGAAAATTTTTTCTATCAGCGCCGCTTCTACGGTATCTCCCGGTCGTTTTTTGAACCCTAGCCCACGCCCCATCACGACCTGTTCGTTATTCTGCTCATCGATGACCGTGACGACATTATTATTCAATATTTTGGCGATCTTCATTGTCTGACCCCTGAAAACAAAAAAACCAGACGCTCGCCATGAACGCGAACATCTGGTTTTGCCTGCCAATAGCAGTAACAACCCCCGGTTGCACACCATCCTATTCCAAGTTTGTCGTTGGTCAGGCACAACCTGCTGACGCTAACTTATCATCGGCGCACATAGGCTCAACCTCCCGGTAGCGGAAACGTGACCGGGATCGACACAAACTCAACGCTGTTGTGATTAATCGACATTAACCTCAAAAGGCAACTCGCAGTTGTATACCCGGCATACTTCAAGTTGCAGACGATGAACGAGTCATTCGTTGCGAACGTCAAGTTAACATCAAAAATGCCTCATACAAGGTTTTGCGATACCGAATGAAGGGGAGGCAGGCTTACGCGAATTCGCGGCAATCACGGACTATCGTGGCCGTGGGCCGCCACAATCAATGTAATGAGGAATCAAACTATTACGGTCGTTTTTTGATAGCCGTCGATAGTGTCTGAAGAAGGAGGATGATTCGCTGCGAACGATAAATCGGCGTATTGCCGCTGCGTTGAGCCTCCTGTTGTGACGACACCGACAGCCAGATATTTTTCGTGCATTTGCGCAACAAGTTTGTGTAAAAACAATAAATCGCATGTTTTTTTGCGCAAGAGCACGAAAATACGTGTTATCTATCCCTTCGGCGGCTTGTATCTCTTTGCCTGATAACTATAATACGGAACGTTGTTTCATTGAATGGTTTCAGCGAATCCACGTGCCACTGATAAAAATACAACCAACAACGCAATCCTCAGGGATATTGCCGCTTCGCCCACGCCTCATTATGGGCAATATCCAGTCACGTGCCTCTTCATTCCCCATCGTCTGTCGCCATCTATACTTATCATTTTCTCGCAATCGCAAGCATTTCGTTCCCGGTGGTTTAGCTGTCGCTAACCGCCGGTCATCCTGTTTTTTTATCCATCACAACTTGTAGAAACTACCGTTATGAAAAAGACCAAAATCGTTTGTACTATCGGCCCGAAAACCGAATCAGAGGAAGTTCTGGGCAAGCTGTTGAGCGCAGGCATGAACGTCATGCGCCTGAACTTCTCTCACGGTGACTACGCCGAACATGGTCAACGCATCAAGAATCTGCGTGCCGTTACCGAAAAAACCGGTCTGAAAGCCGCTATCCTGCTGGATACCAAAGGCCCGGAAATTCGTACCATCAAACTGGAAAACGGCGCAGACGTTTCTCTGACCGCCGGCCAGACCTTCACCTTCACGACCGACCAGAGCGTGATCGGCAATAAAGAACGCGTCGCGGTCACCTATGCCGGTTTTGCGAATGACCTGAGCGTCGGCAACACCGTGTTGGTCGACGATGGTCTGATCGGTATGGAAGTTATTGAGATCAAAGGCGGCGAAGTCGTTTGTAAAGTGCTGAACAACGGCGATCTCGGCGAAAACAAAGGTGTTAACCTGCCGGGCGTTTCCATCCAGTTGCCTGCGCTGGCGGAAAAAGACAAACGCGACCTGATTTTCGGCTGCGAACAAGGCGTCGATTTCGTCGCCGCCTCCTTTATCCGTAAACGTTCCGACGTAGAAGAGATCCGCGCTCATCTGAAACAGCACGGCGGCGAACACATCCAGATCATCTCCAAGATCGAAAACCAGGAAGGCCTGAACAATTTCGACGACATTCTGGAAGCCTCCGACGGTATCATGGTGGCTCGTGGCGATCTGGGCGTCGAGATCCCGGTTGAAGAAGTCATTTTCGCGCAGAAGATGATGATCGAAAAATGCAACCAGGCCCGCAAAGTGGTGATCACGGCGACTCAAATGCTGGACTCCATGATCAAGAACCCGCGCCCGACCCGTGCCGAAGCCGGTGACGTCGCCAACGCCATCATCGACGGTACCGATGCCGTTATGCTGTCCGGTGAAAGTGCTAAAGGCAAATATCCGCTGGAAGCAGTCAGCATCATGGCGACCATTTGCGAACGTACAGACAGAGTCATGAAATCGCGTCTGGATAAGTTGCAGAACACCGGCAAGCTGCGCATTACCGAAGCAGTCTGCCGTGGCGCAGTGGAAACCGCAGAGAAACTGGACGCACCGTTGATCGTGGTTGCCACCCAGGGCGGCAAATCCGCGAAATCCATCCGCAAGTACTTCCCGAACGCACGTATTCTGGCGCTGACCACCAACGAAATCACCGCTCGTCAATTGCTGTTGAGCAAAGGCGTGGAAACCATGCTGGTGAAAGAAATCGCGTCTACCGACGATTTCTACCGTATCGGTAAAGAAGCGGCGCTGAACAGCGGCTTAGCGCAGGAAGGCGATGTCGTCGTCATGGTTTCCGGCGCGCTGGTAGCGAGCGGCACCACCAACACGGCTTCGGTTCATCGCCTGTAATTCGATAATGAGAATATTTTAAAGCGCCCTGCGGGGCGCTTTTTATTTTCGCGCCCCATCCGTCGCGGATAAATAGCACGATCGGTTAGACAAAAAAGATATATCTGCGGCCATCAAGGCCAGACTACTCTGATAAAATAGCCCTGTTTTCCTTACTTTTTTAACCTGCTTGTAAAACTCGATGATTCTTTGAGCGAACGATCAAAATTAAGCATGTTCCCATCAAAAATTTATTCTCATCAGAAAACGGTTTGTGTAATACTTGTAACGCTACATGGAGATTAACTCAATTTAGAGGGTATTAATAATGAATCGTACTAAACTGGTACTGGGCGCGGTAATCCTGGGTTCTACTCTGCTGGCTGGTTGCTCCAGCAACGCTAAACTGGATCAGCTGTCTTCTGACGTTTCTTCTCTGAACGAGAAAGTATCTGCTCTGACCAGCAAAGTTGACGCTCTGGCTACTGACGTGCAGGCTGCTAAAGATGACGCAGCTCGTGCTAACCAGCGCCTGGACAACCAGGTTCGTACTTACAAGAAGTAAGAACTGGTTGAATGAAAAATGGCGCACATCGTGCGCCATTTTTTTTGCCCTTCCTGTTGCTCCGCCACACTACACACCTGAGTATAACGCTCGCCTTACCAAACACGCTGACTGAGCAAAACTGATATGTCAGAACGCCCGTTCATGGACGCCATGACAGAGGTGGTGTCGTTAGTGAGACGGAGACGTTCCTACCGCCGATATCGGCGCAGCCGTTTGCTGTAACGGCGATGACTGATGAGGAATATTCTGCCCGACATTCACCAATACCGGCATACCGGAGCGACGAACAATCGCGCTATGCACTGCCTCAGCATCGGAATCATCATTGTGAATAAAGGCTTTTACCTTCTGGCTCAGCGCAATCGGCATGGTTTGCGGGTCATCCTTATCGGTGCGTGACAGCGGCTGATGCACTTCTACATAGCGTTTCCCATCAGGTTCCACCGCAATCTTGATAGGTTCATTGATGATTTGTACCCGGGTGCCGACCGGCACGTCATTAAACAGCGCTTCAATATCTTCCGGACGTAAGCGGATACACCCGGAACTCACCCGCATACCGATGCCAAAATCAGCATTCGTGCCATGGATTGAGTACACCCCGCCGCTTTTCTCCAGCCGTAACGCGAATAATCCCATCGGATTATCCGGCCCACCCGGCACCACCGCCGGCAACGTAATCCCTTGTTCTTTGTAATGGCGTCGCGTATTGGCGGTAGGGATCCAGGTCGGGTTTGGGCGCCGCTCAATCACGTGAGTCACCATTACCGGCGTGTTGCGGCCAAGCTGGCCAATGCCAATCGGATAAACGATGACGGTGTTTTTCCCTTTAGGGAAGTAATAAAGTCGCAACTCAGCCAGATTCACCACGATCCCCTCCCGTGGCGTATCCGGCAGCAGCATCTGTAACGGGATCGTCAGGCTGGAACCGGGCTTAGGCAGATAAGGGTCAGTACCTGGATTCGCTTCTAACATGCCAAGCAGACCAATTTTGAAGTTGGCGGCGATGGTTTCCAGTGGATGCCCATCATTCGGCACCGTGTAGCTAATATTTTCCCCAATCAGACGACTGTCTGGAGGCGGCAGAGGATATTCCGTTGCATTGGCAGGTTGTATGCCCGTCAGGCAAGAGGCAAACAATAATCCCATTAGGGTAAGCGCACGTTTCATTATTGGTTTCCTGTTGTAATACTGAAGATCAGTTGAGCGCCAAAGCGCGACACGCGGCGGCGACCATCAAGGACACCGGTGAATCGCCGTTGGCGAAAACTTTCTTTCTTGTT
Organism: Dickeya sp. ws52; assembly: GCF_007210685.1. NCBI lineage: Bacteria > Pseudomonadati > Pseudomonadota > Gammaproteobacteria > Enterobacterales > Pectobacteriaceae > Dickeya > Dickeya sp. ws52. Next base: position 211,435 of record NZ_SZVX01000005.1, on the reverse strand, counting down.
GCTTATCAATGATTTGAATCTCTTTGAACGTTGGGAAACGCCAAGGATAAAAGCAGGGTAGCAGGAAATCCACCGGATGGATTCTGAAATGTGGCGCATCAGGGCGCAGATATCACGCCCTGCAGGTTTTATATCAAGGTAGCCGCCCGTGCCCGCACGTTGCGCAGCATGGCTTCAAGCCCTTGTGACCGTGACGGCGTCAGATGCTGGGTTAACGCCAGCGATGCGAAAAAAGGACGGACGTCCTGCTCGACGATCTCTTGGGCAGACAATCCCTGATACAGGCTAAAAACGATGGCAATCAATCCCTTGACGATAGCGGCATCGCTGTCGCCATACAGCACCACGTGGCCTTGTTCATCACGACTCAAATCAATCCAGACCTGGCTCTGGCAGCCAGAGACCCGATTAGCGTCCTGACGCTGAGCGTCGCTAAGCGGTGTCAAGCTGGCGCCCAGTTCAATGATATAGAGGTACTTCTCTTCCCAATTGCTGCAACGAGCAAAATTCCGCAGCAGCTTTTGTGGATCCGGCAGTTGCGCCATCGCCGTTTGCGCCATAACAATTTTCGCCATAACAATGCTCCAGAAACAATAATTTCGTTGCCGTCGGCTTACTCGCCCAACAGACGATGTATACGGTGCAGCCCCGCGACCAGACGGTCAATGTCATCCTGACAGGAATAGAGGGCCAGTGAGGCACGGCACATACTGGACACGCCATAACGGCTCATCAGCGGCATCGCGCAGTGGTGACCGGTGCGGATGGCGATACCGTACTGGTCGAGAAAGCTGCCGACGTCAAACGCATGGTGACGCCCCAAATTAAAGGCGATCACCCCGTGGCGATGCACCGGGCCGTACAGGCTAAGCGTCGGCACCTCGGACAGCGCCGCCAGCGCATAACGCATCAACCGATCTTCATGCGCCTGAATCGCCGACATCCCCAGCGAGGAGACATAATCCAGCGCCGCCCCCAGCCCCATAATCCCGGCGGTATGCGGCGAGCCGGCTTCAAAGCGCCACGGCGAATCGGCATAGGTCGTTCCTTGCGTCAGGCTGACCTCACGGATCATGGCGCCGCCGCCTTCCCACGGCGGCATTGACTGCAGCAGTTCGCTTTTGCCGTACAGTACGCCAATGCCTGAAGGACCGTATAGTTTATGGCCGGAAAAGGCGTAGAAATCGCAATCCAGCGCCTGCACGTCCACCGCCCGGTGCATTACCGCCTGCGCGCCATCCACCAGTACTTTCGCCCCACAGGCATGAGCCTGACGGATAATCTCCTCCAGCGGATTGGCGGTGCCCAGCACGTTGGAAACCTGCGTGACCGCCACTAATCGGGTGCGTTCATCCAGCAAGGCCGGCAGTTGCGCCATGTCCAATTCGCCGTCGTCATTAATCGGCAGAACGCGCAGCGCCAACCCGCGCGCCTGCGCCAGCATTTGCCAGGGCACAATGTTGGCGTGATGCTCCATCTCGCTAATCACCACGTTATCACCGGGCTGAAACGCGATACGGCCGTAACTGTTGGCGACCAGATTGATGGCTTCGGTGGTGCCGCGCACAAACACGATGTTTTCCGCCGACGCGGCATGAATAAAGGTGGCAACCTGCGCCCTCACCTCTTCCATCTTGCTGGTAGCGCGGGCGCTCAAAGTATGGATGCCACGGTGTACGGCGGCATATTCGTGCAAGTAGAAGTCCCGCTCGCGATCGATAACCGCCAGCGGCTTCTGTGCGCTGGCAGCGCTGTCCAGATAGGCCAGCGGCTGCCCGTTGACCGATTGCTGCAATATCGGGAAATCCGCCCGCACCCGCTCAATAGGATAATGATCAACAGGATGATCATCGATGAGATAATTCACGCTGTTTCTCCTCCCAGTGCCTGCAAGCGCTGGGCAACACGCGCCAGCACCGCATCACGTAGCCTGTCATCATGGATCGCTTCCGTCAGTTCGGCCGCAAACGCGAAGATAATCATCTGTTGCGCCGCCTGCTCGCCGATACCGCGTGACCGCAGATAAAACAGTTGATCTTCGTCGATACGCCCAACCGTCGCACCGTGACTGCATTTCACATCATCGGCGTAGATTTCCAACTGAGGTTTGGTATCCACCTCCGCCAGTCGCCCGATCAACAGGTTGTTGTTGGTCATCTTACCGTCTGTCTTCAGTGCGCCGGGAGCCACCTTGATCAACCCGTTGAACACGCCGCGAGCACGATCGCGCACAATCGCTTTGTGCAACTGACGGCTTTCACCGAACCCTTGATTGTGTTCCAAGTACGTACGGGTATCGCATACTTCGTTGCCGGTCGGCACCATCAGGCTGTTCATCGACAGCGTCGCGCCTTCACCGTTCATCTGCGCGCTGGTGTGGTGGCGGGTCAGCCCCGCGCCCAGCAGAAAACTGTGGCTGTGCAGTTGGGCAGCTCGGGCCAAACGTAAATCGTTGTGAGCAAAGTGATAACTGTCAGTCGCTTCAAACCCCAGCTTGTAGTGCTCGACAACGCTGTTTTCACCGGCGTCGATGGTCAGGCGCGCGCCGCTAAAATGGGCGGCCCCCGCCAGGCTTGCGTAATGCTCAATCAGCGTCGCGCTGGCGCCTGCGCCGATACGTGCATGGTGGCGATAGTGCAATGTGTTGAGCGCCGCCGGCTGACCACTGCTGATATGCAGCAGGTAAAGCGGTTTTTCCGCTATCACCCCGTTGCCGACCTGAATCAGCGTTTGTTCTACCGCCAGGCTCTCCGTCAGGTGCAGAAAGACCTCGGGCTGAATCGGCGCTAAACCAGACTGTCGCCGGGAAGATGAGAGCACCTCCACCTGATACGGCCCGCTGTCGGCATCGCTCAGCGCGCGGCACAAGCGCCCGTCGACAAATACCAGCCGCCAGCCGTCGACCGGCAACGCCAGCGCGTCGCACTGCGCCGGCGTCACCTCGGTGTCGGTCACGGTCGTGGTGAATTCATGCTCAAGAAACTGCTCCAGCGGGGTGTATTTCCAGTGTTCCAGCTTGCGGTGAGGAATCCCCAGTTGCTTCACCTGTTGCCAGTGCTGCCGCGCGTCATCGGCGCGCGGCGCGGCGGTATCAAACAGGCGTTGCCACTGTTGCAGCGCCTGCTGCGCTTTACTGTTGGTCGGTAAGCCAGCCATAGCCCTGCTCCTCCAACTGTTTCACCAGCGAAAAATCCCCGGATTTCACAATCCGCCCCTGATAGAGCACATGCACGTAATCCGGGCGGATGTAATCCAGAATGCGCTGGTAATGGGTGACAATGATGAAAGCGCGCTTGCCGTCACGCAGCGCGTTGACGCCGCCGGAGACGATTTTCAACGCATCAATATCCAGCCCGGAGTCGGTTTCATCCAGAATGCACAGATCGGGTTCCAGCACCGCCATTTGCAGAATGTCGTTACGTTTTTTCTCGCCGCCGGAAAAACCGACGTTGACCGAACGCGTCAGTAGGTCGTCCGGCATGTTCAACTGCCGGATTTTATCCTCTATGAAGTCTTCAAAATCAAACCGGTCCAGCGCCGGTTGTTGGCGATAGGCACGCACGGCGTTTAGCGATGTCTGCAGGAAAAAGCGATTGCTGACGCCGGGGATTTCCACCGGATACTGAAACGCCATGAAGATCCCTTCGCCGGCCCGCTCCTCCGGCGAGAGCGCCAGCAGATCGTTGCCCTTGAAGCGCAGCGTGCCGCCGGTCACGGTATAATCCTCACGACCGGCCAGCGTGGCGGACAGAGTGCTCTTGCCCGATCCGTTCGGCCCCATAATGGCATGGACCTCCCCCGGATTGACCTGCAAGTTCAACCCATTGATGATCGGCTTGTCTTCGACGCTGACGTTCAAGTTTTCAATCGTTAACATACTCTTACCCTTCCGGCGTCTTACCGACGCTCATGATTATCGGCACCGCGGCGCGGTGCGTGGCATACCGTGGCGTTGGCGCCTACATCAGCCCACACTGTGTTCAAGGCTGATGGACAACAATTTCTGGGCTTCCACCGCGAATTCCAGCGGCAACGCCGAGAACACGTCTTTACAGAAACCGTTCACTATCATTGAGATGGCGTCGTCTTCGCTGATGCCGCGTTGCAGGCAATAGAACAGTTGATCCTCGCCGATGCGCGAGGTAGTCGCCTCATGTTCCAGTTGCGCGCTGTTGTTTCTCACCTCCACGTAAGGGAAGGTATGCGCGCCGCAGTCGCTGCCGATCAGCATCGAATCGCACTGGGTGAAATTGCGTGCATTGGTCGCGCTGGGCATGATTTTCACCAGCCCGCGATAGGTGTTCTCACTGTGTCCGGCGGAAATGCCCTTGGCGATGATGGTCGAACGGGTGTTCTTGCCGATATGGATCATCTTGGTGCCGGTATCCGCCTGCTGGTGGCCGCTGGTCAGCGCTACCGAGAAGAATTCGCCCACCGAGTAGTCACCGCGCAGGATAACGCTCGGGTATTTCCAGGTGATTGCCGATCCGGTTTCCGACTGCGTCCAGGACATACGTGAATGGTCACCGGCGCACAGCGCGCGTTTGGTCACGAAGTTGAGAATGCCGCCTTCGCTGCCCTGACCGGCGAACCAGTTCTGCACCGTGGAATATTTCACTTCGGCATTCTTGTTGACGATCACTTCCACCACCGCCGCATGTAACTGGTAACTGTCGCGCACCGGCGCCGAGCACCCTTCGATATAGCTGACGTAGCTGTCGTCGTCGGCAATCAGAATAGTGCGCTCGAACTGACCGGTTTTGGCGGCATTAATGCGAAAGTAGGTCGACAGCTCCATCGGGCAGCGCACCCCTTTCGGGATGTAAACGAAGGTGCCGTCCGAGGCCACCGCGGCGTTCAGCGCAGCGAAGAAATTGTCGTTAGCAGGCACCACCGTGCCCAGATACTGGCGCACCAGTTCCGGATGCGATTGAATCGCTTCGCTGAACGAACAGAAAATGATGCCTTGCTTCGCCAGTTCATCCCGATAGGTGGTGGCGACGGATACTGAGTCGAAAATGGCGTCAACCGCCACCTCTTTGCCTTCCCGTACCGGGACGCCCAGTTTATCGAAAGCGTCTTCCACCTCGCGGGTCAGGTAATTACCGTGGGCAACCTCGCCGGCCGGCTGTTGCTGCGCGCCGGGCTGAGAACCGCAGCTATCGTCACACTGCCCGCATGACGGTGCCGAGTAATAGCTGTAATCCTGATAGTTCAGATGCTCGTAGTGCGCTTTCAGCCAGTGCGGTTCCTCCATTTGCAACCAGGCCCGATAGGCGCTGAGCCGAAACGCCAGCATCCACTCCGGTTCATTGCGTCTGGCGGAAATCGCCCGCACCACATCCTCATTGATGCCATGGGCCAGTTGATCCATCGCCAGCTCGGTGAAAAAACCCTCTTTATAACGGCCGTCACCAAGCCAGGTCTGGACATCGTCGGATACGTCTACATTACTACGCGCCATAATCGTGTCGCCGCTTAAAGCCCAAAACTTTCGCCACATCCACAGGCATGGCGGGCTTTGGGGTTGTTGAATTTGAATACCTGATTGATGCCCTCCTGGACAAAATCCACTTCCGTACCGTCGAGAAACGGCATCGCCTTGAGCGGAATAAACAGTCGCGCGCCTTCGTGCTGATAGATCTGATCGGTAGGATCAGGCTGATGCACCAGTTCCAGTACGTAACCCAACCCCGCACAGCCGGACTGCTTAACCGTCAGCCGGATGCCCTGTACCGATTCATCCCGCCGCATCAGGTTACGGATATGGGCCACGGCGCTATCAGTCAGCGTCAGCCCCTGCCATACCTGCTCGTCAAGTGAAAAAGTGCCTATATCATCGTGCGTTTGCATCGGGATCACCTCATTTGCTGTTATTGCCCTTACATGGCGGCTCGTCATACCGACCGCATGACCTCCGTTTTCTTCTGATTGATCGATTCGGATGTCTATACAGTCAGCATTCACACAATGTTAATGATAATTATTACTACATCAACCATGTGATTGTGGGGCTTTTCTCAATTAATTGTGGGGCTTTTCCCGGTTACAGGAGCAATCTGTTCATCGGTAGCCGGTGTTTCCGGCATTTGCCCCCCTAAAAATAAGTAACTGACTATTGATATAGCAAAACTTAATAATTTATACCTATGGTTTTACCTGTTAATACCATCAACATTTTCTTATCATCAGTATAACACCTCTGAATCAGCCTATTTTCTGAACACCCCTGTCATGCCAAAAATTCTCCACTGCACGCGTATGGCGATAAATTCAGCACGTTTCATTTAGAAAATGCGATCGTGATCGCCTCTTATCGGTGAATATCCGCCGGAAGCGTTGCATGATAAGGCGCTTAAAAATATGATAATGATTCTTATTTAATGAATGAGGTGCCAGACATGTTCCCGTTCAGAGCCTGGTTGCAAACACAGATTGATGACTACCGGCGGCAATTACGTAATGCCGCCATGGAGTTTTATCTGGCGGAGTTATCGCTGGAACGGGATGACGGCGACATGAGTGAATTGCGGCATTACTACCTGACGGGCATTCACATGGCGGAACTGAGCCAGCAGCAGGGAGACGAAAACAGTTACCTGTTCAGCCTGATCAAAATCCACCAGCGTTTGATTCATGAAATCAACAATGCCGAACGCGACCACCTGTTCCGGGTACAAAGCTACTACTTTGCACGCCAGACACTACGGTGTATTTGCATCCAGTTCAACCTGATGGGCAACTGGGATAAAGCCACCGCTTTCCAAACCGATTTTATGCAGCGGGTGGCGTTTATCCCATGATATCGGGCAGTGACGAGAATTGTCCTGCCGGGCCGGCAGCGCGACAGGACGGGGTAAACGACGAGACGTCAGGCGTCGGGTGAAATCACCGCCGTGGTCAGCCGCGAGGTGCAACACAGCCGATCCTGGCTGTCAAAAATATCAATTTGCCAGACCTGCATCCGTTTGCCGGTATGCAACGCACGACAGACGCCGCGGACCTCGCCTTCCGTCACCGCGCGCAAGTGGTTGGCGTTGATCTCCACGCCAACCACCCGCTGCTCGCCTTGCGAACAGAGATAACCGGCAATAGACCCCAACGACTCCGCCAGCGTCACCGAGGCGCCGCCATGCAACAGCCCGAACGGCTGACGCGTGCGGCTATCCACCGGCATCACGCCTTCCAGCGTATCATCGGTCAGGCGCGTCATACGGATGCCGATATGACCGGCCATGCCGCCGACCGCCATCTGATTCAACTGTTCAATATCTACGTGACGTTTCCACAGCATCACACCAGCTCCAACAACGCCTGCAACGGATGTTTCAACCCACGCCCTTCCATACGCTTGACCTGACTGCGGCAGGAGTAGCCGGTGGTCAGGCAGCGTGCCTGCGGCAACCGTTGCAGGGACGGCTGCCAGGAGAGCGCGTAGATCCCCTGAGAGTGCGCCAGATTGCGGGTTTCATGGCCATAGGTGCCCGCCATACCGCAACAACCGACGCTGATATTTTCCAGTCGGGCGCCGAAATGGGCGAAAATGGCCGACCACTGCTGCCCGCTGGCCGGCAATGCCGTGGTTTCAGTGCAGTGACCGAACAGATACCACGGCTCGTCGCGCAGTGCCGGCGCACGGTCGTCGCGGCCGTTCACTAGCGTCGTCAACCATTCATGCACCAGTTGCACCTGAAAGTCGCCGCGTTGTGAGCCCAGCACTTCCCGGTACTCATCCCGGTAGCACAGCACCAACGCCGGGTCGACCCCGACCATCGGTAACCCCAGACGGGCTACCCGGTTGAGAAATTCCGCCGTTTTGCCGGCGGTTTTCGCAAAGCGCTGCAAGAACCCTTTGATATGCTGCGGCTTGCCGTTTGGCGAAAACGGCAGCAACACCGGCCGTAACCCGAGTTTTTCCACCAGTTGGACAAAATCGGCCACCACCTGCGCGTCGTAATAGCTGGTAAACGGATCCTGCACGATCAGGACGTGATCGGCGCGCGCCTGCGGCGACATCTGTTCCAGTTGTTCCAGCGTGGTGGTCATCGCCCGGTGACCAACAAATTGCCGGCGCAGCGACGGTGCCGACAGCAACGGTAAATCCACCATACCGATGACTGTACGGCTGACCGCATTCACCCACGGCTGGCGCAGGAAAAAGTTGAACGTTTTCGGGCTGTGCGCCATCAGCGGCGCGTAGCTTTCCACGCCGGCCACCAGATAGTCCCGCGCCGGCCGCAAATAGCGGGTGTGGTACAGTTGCAGGAAACGGGCGCGGAAACCGGGAACGTCAATCTTGATCGGGCACTGAGTGGAACAGGCTTTGCAGGCCAGACAGCCGGACATCGCCTCCTTAACTTCATGCGAGAAGTCATACTCGCCCTGACGCGCCGCCAGCGTGTTACGGGTTTTGGCGATTAAGCCGCGGAAACTGACGCGCTGACGCGGCAATGCCTGCTCCAGCGCCAACGGGTCAACTCCCTGCTCCGAGAGCAGACGCAACCATTCGCGCACCAGCGTGGCTCGGCCTTTGGGCGAGTGGATACGGTTGCCGGTGATTTTCATCGACGGGCACATCGGGCTGTGGGTATCAAAATTGAAGCACAGACCGTTGCCGTTGCACTCCATTGCGCCGCGGTAGGCGGTACGCACCGCCAGCGGAATCTGTCGGTCATAGGTGCCGCGCTTCACCGCATCCACCTGCATCATCGGCGCGTCCACCCCGAGCGGTGGGCAGATCTTGCCGGGGTTGAGGCGGTTATCCGGGTCGAACGCCGCTTTAATCCGGCGCAACTCGTCATACAGTTCCGGCCCAAAAAACGCCGGGCTGTATTCGGCACGGAATCCTTTGCCGTGTTCCCCCCATAACAACCCACCGTATTTGGCGGTCAGCGCTACAATCTGATCGGAAAGTTGCTTCATCAGCACTTCCTGTTGCGGATCGCACATGTCCAGCGCCGGGCGCACGTGCAGCACGCCGGCGTCCACGTGGCCAAACATGCCGTAGCTCAGATTATGGCTATCCAGCAGCGCCCGAAATTCGGCGATGTAATCCGCCAAATGTTGCGGCGGCACGCAGGTATCTTCGGCAAACGGAATCGGCTTCGCCTGCCCTTTGCTGTTGCCCAGCAGGCCAACCGCTTTCTTGCGCATACCGTAAATACGTTCGATGCCCGCCAGCTCACGACAGACCTGATAACCGATCACCCCCGCTTCGCGGGCCGCCAGCAATCCATCCAAACGCTCACACAACGAGGCAACCTGACTATCAATCAGCGATTCGTCATCACCGGCAAACTCGACGATATTCAGCCCCAGCATCTCTTCACCGGGCACATCGGTAATCAGTTCGCTGACCGAATGCCATACGATGTCTTCACGCGCCAGATTCAGCACTTTCGAATCGACCGTCTCCACCGACAGCGCCCGCGCCTCCACCATGAACGGTGCGCTGCGCAGCGCGGAATCAAACGAATCATATTTGACGTTGACCAGCCGCCGCACCTTGGGTAGCGGCGTGATATCCAGCTTCGCTTCGGTAATGAACGCCAGCGTCCCTTCGGCGCCGGTCAGAATGCGGGTCAGGTCAAACGTTTGCATATCATCGCTGAACACATGACGCAGGTCGTACCCGGTCAGGAAGCGGTTCAGTTTGGGGAATTTGTCGATGATAAGCTCACGCCGCTCACGGCAACGATGCAGCACGGTGTGATAAATACGGCCGACCGGCGAGTCTTCCTGCGCCAGTTGCTCCGCCAGCGCGACCGGTATCGCCTGCGTATCCAGTAATTCGCCGCCAGGCAGCACGGCGCGCAGCCCCAGCACATGGTCTGAGGTTTTGCCGTATCCCAGCGACCCCTGCCCCGAGGCATCGGTATTGATCATGCCGCCCAGCGTGGCGCGGTTACTGGTGGAGAGTTCCGGCGAGAAAAAGTAACCGAACGGTTTCAGGTACTGGTTTAGTTGATCCTTGATAACCCCGGCTTCTACCCGCACCCACCCTTGCTCCGGATTGATTTCCAGAATACGGTTCATATGGCGGGACATATCCACCACAATGCCGTGATTGAGCGCTTGCCCGTTGGTGCCGGTCCCACCGCCGCGCGGCGTGAAAACCAGCTCGCGAAAACGCGCCTCGTCGGCCAGCCGGGCCAGCAGCGACACATCGGCGGTTGAGCGGGGAAAGACCACCGCGTCCGGCAGCAGTTGATAGATACTGTTATCCGTCGCCATTGTCAGGCGGTCGGCATATTGCGTGGCGATATCACCGGTAAAACCGTGTTGCTTCAAGGCTTCCAAAAAGCTCAGCACCGGTTGAACGATGCCCGGTGCTTGTGTGATCTGTGGGATCATTATGTGTTGACCCTGTCCATGCGAGAGGTGTTTGCCAATAAAATAAATGCCGTCGGGCGGCTATCGCACACCTGCGGCCCTTTCGTTTTATCATATTTCCCCTGGCAGTGCGTCAACGGATCACGAAAAACTTGGGGGAGCGGCAATCGAAGACCGGCGTCGTCAGACACGCGCAATAATGTCTCCCGTTCAGGAATCACTGTGCAAACCGGCGGAAATCACGCATGATAAATTCCGGCTTAAATCCTTTGCATATCAGCCTGCCGGGTAGCGGCCGGCCCCGTTTTCATCATTTTGCATTAGGCCTGTCACCTGAATTAACGAGGTAATCTCTCTTGATGAAACAATCTCAGTCACAGCGATTCGATCTCGCCCGAATCCTGTTTAGTTTGTTATTTATCGGCATTCTGATTATTGCCTGCTTCTGGGTGGTACAACCCTTTATCCTCGGGTTCGCCTGGGCCAGTATGGTGGTGATCGCCACCTGGCCGTTACTGATTCGTCTGCAACAGATGCTCTGGGGATACCGTTCTCTGGCCGTAATAGTGATGACTTTGCTGCTGGTTCTGCTGTTTGTGTTCCCAACATCAATTCTGGTCAGCAGCGTGATTGATAACGCCTCCAATCTGATCAGTTGGATCAGTGCGCAAGGGCGATTGAGCCCGCCGGAGCTTGACTGGCTACAGTCCATTCCGCTGGTCGGCGCCAAGTTGCACAGCAGTTGGCATTCGCTGGCGCACAGCGGCGGCCCGGCGCTGATGGCTAAAATTCAGCCCTACATCGGCCAGACGGCATCCTGGGTCGTCTCTCAGGCGGCGCACATCGGCCGTTTCCTGATGCACTGTGCGTTAATGGTGCTCTTCAGCGTGTTGCTGTACAGCAAAGGGGATCAAGTCGCATTGGGTGTGCGTCGTTTTGCCATTCGGCTGGGGCGCCAGGGTGGCGACTCGGCGGTCATTCTGGCGGCTCAGGCCATTCGGGCGGTCGCACTGGGCGTGGTGGTTACGGCTATTGTGCAATCGGTATTAGGCGGCATCGGTCTGGCGCTGGCGGGAATTCCCTACACCACACTGCTCACCGTGCTGATGTTTCTGTCCTGCGTGGCGCAACTCGGGCCGCTGACCGTGTTGATTCCCGCCATCATCTGGCTTTACTGGAGCGGCGATACCACCTGGGGAACTATTTTGCTGATCTGGAGTTGTGTGGTCGGCACGCTAGATAACATTATCCGCCCGTTGCTGATTCGTATGGGCGCCGACTTGCCGATGTTGTTGATCCTGTCCGGCGTTATCGGCGGGTTACTGGCATTCGGCATGATCGGGCTGTTTATCGGTCCGGTGGTGCTGGCCGTCTCTTATCGTCTGTTGTCGGCCTGGATGAAAGAGTCGCCGGAGCCATCTCCGATCCGCACTATTTCTTCGCATTCTTCGCACCACCACAAGAAGTCCTGATTATCCCATTCATTTCCCGGTGCAATCCGCACCGGGAACATTCCTAATATGTAAGATAAATTTATATTTTTAGGAAACATCTCAGCCAAAACACATAATTTTTGACAGTTAACTCGAATCTAGATCAGTTTTACTGAAAAAAAATCTTATGTGACAAATCTATCATTCAAAAATAATTAACCATTAGGATGATTCCTAATGACTCGATTCGCGCTAAAACCTAGTATTCATACCCGGAGCTATTGTTAACGTAATGTTTGTCAGTGAGGTTTCTCCTCATCAGAGCTAGTAACGAATTGCTGTGTGTAGTCTTTGCCCATCCCATGCGGTGGGCCTTTTTTTTATCCGCTTCTGATGTTCTTCATCATGTTCCCATCGGTTTCTTTCCAGCGTTCTTTTCTGAACATCCCATATCCTTGATCACAACATACAGGCGTAAAAAAACCGCCCGGCGCATTCACCGGGCGGTTGAGTATGACCTTTACACAGCGGGACGTTAGCGCGTCTCGGCCAGACTCAGCCAGGTCTGCACCACGGTATCCGGATTCAGCGACAAACTATCAATCCCTTCATCCATCAGCCAGGCGGCGAAATCTTCATGGTCGGACGGTCCCTGACCACAGATACCGACGTATTTACCCTGCTTTTTCGCCGCACGGATCGCCATCGCCAGCAACGCTTTCACCGCGGCATTACGTTCGTCAAACAGCTCGGACACCACGCCGGAATCGCGGTCCAGCCCTAACGTTAACTGAGTCATGTCATTCGAACCGATAGAGAAACCATCAAAATGCTGCAGGAATTCCTCCGCCAGCAACGCGTTCGAGGGAATTTCGCACATCATGATGATTTTCAGACCGTTCTCGCCGCGTTTCAGCCCCTGATTAGCCAGCTCAGCCACCACGGCTTCCGCTTGTGCTACGGTACGCACAAACGGGATCATGACTTCGACGTTGGTCAGCCCCATGCCGTTACGCACCCGTTTCACCGCCTCGCACTCCAGCGCAAAGCAGGCCCGGAAATCCGGCGACACGTAACGGCCGGCGCCGCGGAAGCCCAGCATGGGGTTTTCCTCTTCCGGCTCGTAACGGGTGCCGCCCAGCAGGTTGGCATACTCGTTGGATTTAAAGTCGGACAAGCGCACGATCACGCGCTTCGGCCAGAACGCCGATGCCAGCGTCGCGATGCCTTCCTTCAACCGCTCGATATAGAATTCGACCGGATCGTCATACCCTTGCATCAGCGCGCGGATTTCGCGCTGCAGTTCCGGCGTTTGTTGCGAAAACTCCAGCAACGCGCGCGGATGTACCCCAATCATCCGGTTGATGATGAATTCCAGCCGCGCCAGCCCTACCCCTTCGTTAGGCAGGCAAGCAAAATCGAATGCCCGATCCGGGTTACCGACGTTCATCATAATTTTCAGCGGCAGCGCCGGCATGGCGTCCACCTGCGAACTTTTCACCGTGAAATCCAGCAAGTCCTGATAAACATAACCGGTATCGCCTTCGGCGCAGGAGACGGTAACTTTCTGGCCGTTCTGCAACCGCTCGGTGGCATCGCCGCAGCCCACCACCGCCGGGATGCCCAGCTCGCGGGCGATAATCGCCGCATGACAAGTGCGCCCGCCGCGGTTGGTGACGATGGCCGCGGCCTTTTTCATGATCGGCTCCCAGTCCGGGTCGGTCATGTCGGTCACCAGTACGTCGCCGGCGTTCACCCGGTGCATCTCGCTAATGTCATGAACGATTTTCACTTCACCGGCACCGATACGGTGGCCGATGGCACGCCCTTCCACCAGCACTTCACCGCCGGCCGGTAAATGATAACGCTCCATCACCTGGCCGTTGGAGCGCACCGTTTCCGGACGCGCCTGCACGATATAAAGCTTGCCGGTGTGGCCGTCTTTGGCCCATTCGATGTCCATCGGACGGCCATAATGTTTTTCAATCAACAACGCCTGATGCGCCAGCGCCTGCACTTCGTCGTCACTCAGGCAGAAACGGCTACGCTGCGCGTCTTCTACGTCCTCTATCCGCACTTGCTTGCCATGCTCTTGCGTCGCGGCATACACCATGCGGATTTTTTTCGATCCCATATTGCGGCGCACAATCGACGGCTTACCGCTCAACAACGTCGGTTTATGCACATAAAACTCATCCGGGTTAACCGCACCCTGCACTACCATCTCACCCAGCCCCCAGGCGGCGGTAATAAACACCACCTGATCGAAACCTGACTCGGTATCCAGCGTGAACATCACGCCGGACGCCGCCAGATCCGAGCGTACCATACGCTGTATCCCGGCGGACAACGCCACGCCGCGGTGGTCATAACCCTGGTGCACGCGATAAGAAATGGCGCGATCGTTAAACAGCGAGGCAAACACATGCTTCACCGCCACCATCACGGCATCAATGCCCTGTACGTTAAGAAAGGTTTCCTGTTGACCGGCGAAGGAGGCATCCGGCATGTCTTCCGCCGTCGCGGAAGAACGTACGGCAAACGATGCCTGCGGTTCGCCGTCAGACAGTTGCTGATAAGCGCTGCGGATCGCCTGCTCCAGCTCCGGCTGGAACGGCGTATCGATAATCCACTGACGAATCTGCGCGCCGGCCTTGGCCAGTTGGTTAATGTCGTCGGCGTCGGTGCGATCCAGCAGCGCATAGATGCGTTGATTGATGCCGCTTTGGTTGAGAAAGTCATTAAACGCCTGGGCGGTAGTCGCAAAACCGTTCGGAACCGACACCCCAAGCTCCGACAGATTGGTGATCATTTCCCCCAGAGAGGCATTTTTGCCCCCCACCCGCTCAACGTCGTGCATACCAAGCTGGTTATACCACAGGACATTACGCATATCAGGGCCGTTGTTTGACATCGAAAATAATCCTTTTTGCATACAGTTACGGTGTGAAGAATTAGGGCGTGAAATATTTCGCCGCGAATGAGTTTCGGCTTTATGAGCGTAGCACAGGGTTTCAAAAAGGACGGAAAGGTGAATCGATCAACCTGGTGAAAAAAAGAGTAATTCAGGGCTTGAGATTGCCAAAAGTCAGAAAAATCCCAATATTGTAAAATAATACCATCGTAATCATGAAGATAATGAAATACTGTTTCAATAAAAAAGTCAGGAAACACCTGATTTTCGGCACAAAAGATTTATGATAGTCCACGAAGGAATTGGAGGAATTGGTATGGAAAGAAACGTATTTTATGTCTCTGACGGCACGGCGATTACCGCCGAAGTGTTGGGACATGCGGTCATGTCTCAGTTCCCGGTCAACACCGTCAGTTATACCCTGCCGTTTGTCGATAATGAAAACCGGGCTATAGCCGTTCGTGAGCAAATCAACACGTTATACCACCAGAGCGGTGTGCGCCCGTTGGTGTTCTACTCGATTGTCACGCCGGCTATCCGCGATATCATCATCAGTAGCGAAGGATTCTGTCAGGACATCGTGCAGGCACTGGTCGCGCCGCTACAGCAGGAACTGAACGTCTCGCCGACGCCGGTGGCTAATCGCACCCACGGCCTGACCGCCAGCAACCTGACCAAATACGATGCCCGTATCGCCGCCATCGACTATACATTGGCGCATGACGACGGCATTTCGCTGCGTAACCTCGATCAGGCGCAGGTGATCCTGCTGGGGGTTTCCCGCTGCGGCAAAACCCCGACCAGCCTGTATCTGGCGATGCAGTTCGGCATTCGCGCCGCCAATTATCCGTTTACCGCCGACGATATGGACAACCTGCTGCTGCCGGAGGCACTCAAGCCTTATCAGCAAAAGCTATTCGGGTTGACCATCGATGCCGAACGGCTCACCGCCATCCGGGAAGAACGGCGCGGCAACAGCCGGTATGCATCGCTGCGGCAGTGCCGTATGGAGCTGAGCGAGGTGGAGTCGTTATTCCGTCGTCATCAAATTCGTTACATCAACACCACCAATTATTCTGTTGAAGAGATTTCCGCCAGAATTATTGACCTTATGGGGATAAATCGACGTATGTATTAGCTGTTTTCATCCATCGGAGTCGCAGATCGTCTGTGATAGACTATCGTCATCGCGGCCTGGCGGACCCGGAAAATATCGGTGGCCCTACGGCCACCTTCCCGCGCTTTCTGCCAGACCTGATGGTTATTCATAAAAAAGCCTCTACCTAATGGAACAGGCACCACGCACATTCAGAGATTACACATGCAACCAACTGATGAGCTGCGCAGTGAACGGCTTGCCAGCCTGATGACGCCCCATGAACTGTTGACCGAGCATCCCCTCACGCCGGATGTCGCCGACACCGTCATCGCTGCACGCGCACGCATAGAACGCATCCTTTCCGGGCAAGACCGCCGTTTATTGGTGATCATCGGCCCGTGTTCCATTCACCATATTGATAGCGCCAAAGACTATGCCAGACGACTGGCGGCGTTACGGACGAGATACCAGCACCGGCTGGAAATCGTCATGCGGACCTACTTCGAAAAACCGCGCACCGTGGTGGGCTGGAAGGGGTTGATCGCCGACCCACAGCTTAACGGCAGTTTTCTGATCAACGAAGGGCTGACGCAGGCACGCCGGTTGCTGTTGGATATCAACGCGCTCAGCCTGCCGACCGCCACCGAGTTTCTGGATATCGTTACCGGGCAATACATCGCCGACACCATCAGTTGGGGGGCGATCGGCGCACGCACCACCGAAAGCCAGATTCACCGCGAAATGGCTTCAGCGCTCTCCTGCCCGGTCGGGTTCAAAAACGGCACCGACGGCAACGTCCGTATCGCGGTCGATGCTATCCGTGCCGTCCGGGCGCGCCACATGTTTTTATCACCCGACAAGCACGGCCGTATGACGGCATACCAGACCCACGGCAATCCGTTCGGTCATATTATTTTGCGCGGCGGCAAAGCCCCCAATTATCAGGCGGAACACATTGCCGCAGCCTGTGCCGCACTGCGGGAATTCTCGCTGCCGGAACGGCTGGTGGTGGACTTCAGCCACGGCAACAGCCAGAAACAGTTTCAGCGTCAACTGACGGTCGCACAGGCGGTCTGTGAGCAAATCCGTAACGGCGAAGGCGCGATTGCCGGCGTGATGGCAGAGAGTTTTCTGGTGGAAGGCACCCAGCCGCTGCGCCATCCGGATCAACTGACCTATGGGCAGTCGATTACCGATGGTTGCCTTAGCTGGCAAGACAGTGAACGCCTGTTGAATATGCTGGCAGAAGCGGTAGACAGCCGTTTCATTGGCTGACGCCACGCCGTTCGGCGTATGTTGTTTCTGCTTGATGAAAACGAAAACCTCCGCCGCAGCGGAGGTCATTCCCTTTTCAATTAACAGGGTACGATCAGGCAATCGCCGCCCTGTCCTCCATGGCCTCTCGCCAGCCTCCCAACCAGTTAGACCGGGCATCGATCGATTGATAAGGACAGAGCTCCTTGGACCGGCCAACGATACCAGCCTGATAGCCCCGTGAATGCGCCCGTGCCAGACGATCTCTTTTCTGTCTCTTCATGCCTTGTTTCCCTCATTTCGACTCTGGTGGAAAGAAAACAATGGTTGTTTTTCACGCAACCACACCCTATGAATAGCTATTCGGGCGGCGAAGATCAAGGCGCAAAATTCACGCCGTTGTCATATTTGTGAACCAGAATGAAGAATTTTCCGCGAAATAAAACCACATTTTGATCTAACCGGCTGAGACAAAAACAAAACCCCTGAAACCCGATCACGGTCACAAAATCAGCATCCAAAGGGATTTGCTATTACTCAGCTCATATCGCTATAACAGCGCCGGGCTTTCACTTCAGGTTCCCGTTTGCAGACGTTGACCGACCTGCTCCGCCACCTGCTGCCAGCCCTTGCCGAGCGCAGCGACCAGCGCATCGTAGCCGTCTTCCGTCTGGGGCACCTCGATACTGAATGGCTGAGTCGTCATACGCTTGCCGTCCTGCAGAACCCACTCGCCGCGGACAACCGCTTTGCCGTCGAAGCGCCCCTGAAACGCCGTAACATTGACCTGTAAACGGGAAGCGGCGGCATTTGCGGTGCCCAGACTGGCGATATGCCACCCCGGCAAACCGTTACGTAGCGATGCCGCCAGCGCCTGTTGCAGTTGCTGGTCCAACGGGCCGGCCCACAGATTATTGGACGCGATGGTATAACGTACCGCCGATGTCTGAAATACGATGCCGTTTCCGGCCAGCGAATCCGTCAGGGTAACCGGCGCGACCCACAACTGGCGCGCATCGGTCGACGTCGCCGACAGGTGCGTATTCGGCACAGCGACAGGCAATTGATAATAGACTTTCTGCGGGCTGCTACAGGCGCCCAGCAGCAACACCAGCCATAATGGCCATCGTTTCATCACGGTTTCGCCTTCTTCGGTTGAGGATCATCGGCATCCGGCGCTTCAAAAATCAGCGCATTGCTCTTGTCGTTCAGGGTGCGTAATAACGGCTGTAACTCACGCAGCGTCTGGTCCAGACGCTGCATATCGCCCACCATGCGGTTATAAGCCGGCGAGCCGGGTTGCACCCCTTGTAAGCTACTGTTCAGCTCGCGCAACGTACGCTGCATATCCGCCGGCAACTGCTGCATCGCGTCGCTGCTGGTCAGCTTATTGAGCGACGCCAGCGTTTTTTGCAGTTCCCGCAGGGTGGACTGGCTTTCCGCCAGCGTTTTTGTCGCCTGCTCCACCATCGGATTAAGCGGCAAACCATTAATCTTATCCAACGCCGCCATCAGTTTCTGCTGGATCTGCGTCAGGCCGCCGTTGACGGTAGGTAATATCGGGTAACCGTCCATCGACGTCAGCGACGTCACCCGCCCTCGTTGTTGCGGATAAAAATCCAGATCCACATACAATGCGCCGGTCAGAAGACTGGCGGTTTTCATTGATGCCCGCAGACCCGATTCAGCGCCTTTGCTTAACTCCTGTTCCAGATTGATCTGGTCGCGCAGCCCCGGTTTAAGCCGTCCCGGCTCAATGCGTACCAGTACCGGGATACGGTAATCACTGCCGAAACTTTGCGGCAAGTTACGGGGGAAAAAGGGGACTTCCGCCACGGTTCCCAGCCGGATACCGCGGAACTCGACCGGTGCCCCCGCCTGTAAGCCGCGAACCGACTCATCGAAAAACATCAGGTACTCTTTGTATTCGGTGTAAAGCGAGTCCTGAATACTGCTTTGGTTGTCAAACAGTTGGTATTCATCGCGCTCATGCGCCGGATTGCCTACATCCCACCCGGCCGGCACATCGAAACTGACGCCGCCGCTCAGCAACGTACTCAACGCCCCCATTTCCACCCGCATTCCCTGCGCAGACAGATTCAGCGCCACGCCGCTGTCTTTCCAGAAACGCACATTCGATGTCACCAGTTGGTCGTAGGGCGCGGCGACAAACAGCTGGTACTGCATTTTTCTGGCGGAAGGATCAAAATGGCTGGTTTCGACCGAGCCTACCCGGTAACCGCGAAACAGCACCGGATCGCCGGCGGTCAACTGCCCGGACTGCGCGCTATTGAGAATAATGCGGATGCCTTTGGCGTCCGGCGATGCCAGTGGCGGCGAATCCAGCAGTTTGAAAGCGCGGCTGTCTTCCTTGTTGGACCCCGGCTGGAGTTCAATGAAGGAGCCGGACAGCAGCGTCCCCAGCCCGGAAACCCCCTCCCGGCCGATCTGCGGTTTTACCACCCAGAACGCCGAATCTTTACTCAGCAGTTTCTCCATACCGTCGTTAAGGCGCGCCGTGATCTCCACCTGGTGCAGGTCTTCACTGAGCCTCACGCTCTCAACGACGCCCACGTTCACGCTGCGGCTTTTAATCGTCGTTTTTCCCGCCTCGATCCCTTCGGCGTTGCGGGTGGTCAGCGTAATTTCCGGCCCCTGATGACTCACGTGATAAAACAGGATCCAGGCGCCAATCAGCACCGTCACAATCGGCACAATCCATACCGGCGACCAGCGTTTGATGCTTTCTATCTGCGCCATACCTTGATTAGTTTTCGTCAACGGAACGCTCCTCTCCTTGCACGTGATGCCGATCCCACAGCAAGCGGGGATCAAAAGTCATTGCGGCAATCATGGTCAGAATGACCACGGTGGCAAACAACACCGCGCCGATGGCCGGATAAATACTCATCAGTCGCCCCATACGCACCATCGCCGATAGCACGGCGATGACAAAGACATCAATCATCGACCAGCGGCCGACGAATTCCACGACTTCATACACCCGGTGCAGCCGCTCGGTATCGTAACGGCGTGAACCGTGTGCGCACCAGCACAGCCAACCCATCGCCAACATTTTGAGCGTCGGCACCATGATACTGGCGATGAAAATCACCAACGCCACCGGCCACGAACCGGAGTCCCATAACAGGATCACCCCGGACATGATGGTTGACGTCACGTGATGCCCCAACGCTTCGGTCACCATAATCGGCATCAGGTTGGCGGGTACATACAGCAATACCGACGTCAGCAGCAACGCCAGCGTCCACTGTAAACTGTGGCGCCGCCGCACATGGCCATGGGTATGGCAGCGCGGGCAACGCACCTCGTCGGCGGGCAGAATGGCGCTGCAACAGGTACAGGAACGCACGCCTTGCCCTTGCCCGCTACGGCCGGCCTCCAGCCCTGCCGGCATCGGCGGCGGCGGAGCGACGTCGTCCCACAGCCAGCGACGGTCGAGACTCTGAAAGGCCAGCAACTGCAACAGGCAGAACACGATATAAGGGATGAAACTGGCGCCGATGCCGATATCGCCGTATGACATCAATTTGACGAAACTGACCAGCACGCCCGCCAGAAAGATCTCCGCCATGCCCCAGCTTTTCAACTGGAACAGCATTTTGGTGAACAGGCGCCGCGCCGCATCAGGCAGCGGCGCACGCAGACACAGCGACAGGATCACCGCCATCGAACAGGCCGGCACCAGTTGAGCAAACAACAGAAATAGCGTCGCCATACTGGCGTAGTTTTCCGCCACCATCACCCGCGGGATTTCCAGCAAGGTAATTTCACTGCGAATTCCGGCGACGCTCATCGAAACGAAAGGAAACAGCATGGACAGCAACAACATGACCAGCGCACTAAACGCAAAGCTGGCAGGACGCCAGCGTGGCTCGCGCTGGCGGCTGGATAACGCGGTTTTGCAACGTGGACACACCGCACGTTGCCCATCCTGCAATATCGGCAACGCGACCAGCAAGTCACAATGCGGGCACAGCATGTGCCTGTCATAGTGGTGGTGATGAACACCCATTCGCCGCCTCCTAATGGCCTGATTGATGCAAAAATCGTCATGCTGTCGTACCGTGGTCGGCACGGTGTTAAAGTCATGGAGGCACTCACCTTAACACCGTTTTTGCGCCGGCTAAGCCGCCAACGCCGTCCACACAGACCAGACCTTAGCCGTTCTTTTGCGCTTCAAGCGCCTCCCAGCGTTCAAAACAGGCTTCCAGTTGCTGTTCCGCTTGCTCCAGCGCCGCCAGCACCGGCTGGGTTTCATCATGCGACCGGGAAAAAAACGCCGGATCGTTCATCTGCTGTTGCAGATTTTCAATCTCGTTCTCAAGCGCTTCAATGCGCTGTGGCAACTGTTCCAGTTCACGCTGCTGGTTATAACTGAGCTTGCCGCCGCCGCGTTTAGCCGGCTGTGCGGCCGGCTCGCTCGGCACCTTCTCATTGTCGCGGTTTTCTTTCACCGCGGCGCTTTTTACTGGTGCGCTTTTTACTGGTAAGGACGTGCGCAACGGCGCAGCGGACGCACGCTGTTGCTGAGCATCATAATAGCCGCCGACATAGCGGCCAATCAGACCATTCCCTTCAAAAATCCAGCATTCGGTGACCGAGTTATCGACGAACTGACGATCATGGCTCACCAGCAGCACCGTGCCCTGATAACTTTCCAGCAATTCTTCCAGCAGTTCCAGCGTTTCCACATCCAAATCGTTGGTCGGTTCGTCGAGGATCAGCAGGTTACTGGGTTTCAGGAACAATCGAGCCAGCAGCAGGCGGTTGCGTTCCCCGCCGGACAGCGCTTTAACCGGCGTCATGGCACGTTTCGGGTGAAACAGAAAGTCTTGCAGGTAACCCAGCACATGGCGCGAACGGCCGTTAACCATCACTTCCTGCTTGCCTTCGGCAAGGTTATCCATCACCGTTTTTTCCGGGTCTAATTCGGCACGGTGTTGATCGAAATACGCCACTTCCAGCTTGGTGCCGCAGTGAATGCGTCCGGATATCGGCGCCAGTTGCCCCAACATCAGTTTCAGCAGCGTGGTCTTGCCGCAACCGTTCGGCCCAACCAGTGCGATTTTATCGCCGCGTTGTACCTGAGCGGAAAAGCCGGATACCAGCGTCTTGTCATCCACCTGGTAATGCACGTCTTCCAATTCAAAGACTACCTTGCCGGAGCGTGCCGCCTCTTCCACCTGCATTTTGGCGCTGCCCATCACTTCGCGGCGCTCGGCGCGTTCCTGACGCATCGCCTTGAGCGCCCGCACCCGGCCTTCGTTACGGGTACGACGGGCTTTGATGCCCTGACGGATCCACACCTCTTCCTGCGCCAGCTTGCGGTCGAATTCAGCATTCTGCAGATCTTCCACCCGCAGCGCTTCTTCTTTACCCAGCAGATACTTGTCGTAATCGCCGGGCCAGGACACCATCTTGCCGCGATCCAGATCGACAATGCGGGTCGCCATATTGCGGATAAACGACCGGTCATGGGAAATAAACACAATGCTGCCGGAAAACGCCTTAAGGAAACCTTCCAGCCAGTCGATGGTGTCGATATCCAGGTGGTTGGTCGGCTCATCCAGCAACAATATCCGCGGCGCGCTAACCAACGCACGCCCCAGCGCCGCTTTACGCAGCCAGCCGCCGGATAACGCCGACAGCGGCGTATCCGCCGACAACCCCAGTTGAGCCAGCACCTCGCTGATGCGATCTTCCAGCTTCCACAAGCCCTGATGATCCAACACGTCCTGAATCTTCGCCAGTTGATTCAGGTTCTTCTCACTCGGGTCTTCCCCCACCAGCCGCAATGCGACATGGTAGGCTTTCAGGTACTCGGCCTGCGCCGCCACGCCTTCCGCCACAAAATCAAACACCGTGCCGTCGATATCGCGCGGCGGGTCCTGTTGCAGACGCGCCACGATCAGGTCTTGTTCGTACACCAATCGGCCGTCATCCAGCGGGATTTCCTTCGCCAGAATTTTCAGCAAGGTGGATTTGCCGGCGCCGTTACGCCCGACCAGACACACGCGCTCGTTGTCTTCAATATGCAGTTCGGTGTTGTCCAACAGCGGCGCATCGCTGAACGACAGCCAGGCGCCGGATAAACTGATTAATGACATGGTAGTTATTTTTCCTCGCCGGCGTGTTTCAGCAGCCAGCAGTTGTGAATCTGACGGTTACGGGCGAAATCCTGCGACAGTGTTTGTGCGGTAATCTCCTTCGCCTCCAGCCCCAGCGCGGCAAGCCCGGCATTGTCCATCTGGAATCCGCGTTTGTTGTTGGAAAACAGGATGGTGCCGCGAGGGCGCAACAGGCGTTTGAGCTGGGTCATCAGCATCAGGTGGTCACGCTGTACATCAAACGACTCGTCCATCCGTTTAGAGTTGGAGAAGGTCGGCGGATCGATAAAAATCAGGTCAAACTGTTCGTGGGTCTCCCGCATCCACGCCAGACAATCGGCGTGGATCAGCCGATGCTGACGACCTGTCAGGCCGTTAAGGCGCAGGTTCTTCTCCGCCCATTCCAGATAGGTGCGCGACATATCCACCGTGGTAGTGGAACGCGCGCCGCCAAGCCCGGCGTGCACGCTGGCGCTGCCGGTGTAAGCGAACAGGTTGAGGAAATCCTTGCCGCGGCTCATCTCGCCCAGCATCCGGCGGGCGATGCGGTGATCGAGAAACAGCCCGGTATCCAGATAGTCGGTCAGGTTAACCCACAGTTTGGCGTTGAACTCCGACACCTGTAAAAACTCGCCTTTTTCGGCCAGTTTTTCGTACTGGTTTTTGCCTTTCTGACGTTCGCGGGTTTTCAACACCAGGTGGTTGGCGGGCAGTTCCAGCACGCTCAGGGTGGCGTTAATCACATCGAACAACCGCTGGCGAGCCTTCTGAGCATCGACGCTTTTCGGCGGCGCGTATTCCTGAATCACTACCCGATCGCCGTAGCGGTCTACCGCCACGTTATATTCCGGCAGGTCGGCGTCATACAGCCGATAACACTCAATGCCCTGCTGTGCGGCCCATTTTTCCAGCTTGCGCAGGTTCTTGCGCAGACGGTTGGCGAAATCCTCAGCAAAGGTTGCCGTGTTTTCCGCGCCGTTTTCCTTTTCCGCCAGTTGATAATTCTTCTGTACGCACTCCAGCGGGCCGTTCTTGGCCTTGAACTGGCGATCGGCACGCAGTTGCAGGCAACTGAGCAGTTCCGGCGAGGCGCTAAACAGCGACAGCTTCCAGCCGCCGAACTCGCTTTTCATTTTGCGGCCAAGCAGGTTGTGCAGCGCAATCAGCGCCGGTTCGCTTTCCAGTCGCTCGCCGTAAGGCGGGTTGCTGACCACCGTGCCTGTCGGCCCCTGCGGCAAGGGGTTTTTCAATTGCGTGGCGTCATGGGCGTCAAACCGAATCAACGCATTCACCCCGGCGCGGCGCGCGTTACCGGCGGCAATCTCCACCATGCGGCGGTCGATATCGGAACCGAAGAAACGGGAGGTGGTCGCCTGCAAACCGGCCTGGGCTCGCTCCTGCGCTTCGGTGGCGACGCTTTTCCACAGCGTCGGATTATGTTTTTGCCAGGCCAGAAAACCCCAGTGCTGGCGATGCAACCCAGGCGCGCGATCGGCTGCTATCATCGCCGCTTCAATCAGCAGCGTGCCGGAGCCGCACATCGGGTCTACCATCGGCGTACCGGTTTCCCAGCCCGAACGCAGCACAATCGCCGCCGCCAGGTTCTCCTTCAGCGGCGCCTGCCCGGCCATCTCGCGATAGCCGCGCAGATGCAGGCTCTCGCCGCTGAGATCCAGTGCGACGCTGGCCTTTTCGCGTTGCAAAAACACATTAATGCGGATATCGGGCTGCTGACGGGCAACATCCGGGCGCTGGCCGGTTTTACGGCTAAAGCTGTCGACAATCGCGTCTTTCACCTTAAGCGCGCCGTACTGGCTGTTGCGAATCTCGTCATTGGTGCCGGTAAAATGCACGGCAAAGGTGTGATTAACGTCAAACACCGCGCTCCAGTCCACCGCTTGCACACCCAGATACAGATCCAGATCGCTATAGACTTTAAACTCGTTGAGCGGCAGCAGGATGCGCGACGCCAGTCGACTCCACATCAGGCTTTGGTACATCAGCCGATCGTCTCCCTGAAAGTGCACCCCGCCCTGCACCACCGTGCAGTGCTGCGCGCCCAGCGCTTCAAGCTCACTTTTTAACAATTCTTCCAGACCACGCGCCGTGCTGGCAAACAGAGAGTTCATATTGCAACGATTACCTTAATGAAGAACGACCTGAATAAGCGCGCTCTCAATAAAGAAAGCGCCCTGAAAAAACGCCCCGGCAGGAAAACCGGAGCCTGTAAAGAAAATTGAGGCGCATTATAGCTAATCCCGGCGGCTTGTCATAAAGTTGCCGCTTTACGTCAGTAAGGAATCTTCATCGTGATTGCGTTAAGTCGGCTTTTTGTTTATCCGGTTAAATCCATGCGTGGCCTTCAGTTGTCGCAAACGATGGCCGGCACCAGCGGACTGGCGTTTGATCGCACTTTCATGATCACCGAGCCTGATGGCACCTTTATTACCGCCCGTCAGTTCCCACTGTTGGTGCTATTCACGCCGGCATTGATGCATGACGGTGTGTTCCTGTCCGCGCCCGACGGCCAAACCTGTCTGGTGCGCTTCGACGATTTCGCCCCTGACACCGCCCCCACCGAAGTGTGGGGTAACCATTTTCAGGCCCGGATCGCGCCGGAAGCGGTCAACCGCTGGCTGAGCGAGTATCTGCAACGCCCGGTTCAGTTACGCTGGCAAGGGCCGCAATTGTCGCGCCGCGTCAAACGCCGCCCGGACATTCCGCTGGGATTCGCCGACGGGTATCCTTTCCTGCTGATTAACGATGCCTCGCTTGACGATCTGCGTCATCGTTGCAGCGCAGGCATTCGTCTTGAGCAATTCCGGCCTAATCTGGTGGTCAGCGGCGCGGCGGCCTATGCCGAAGATGGCTGGCAGACGCTGCGCATCGGCGAGGTGATGTTCGATGTGGCCAAACCCTGTAGCCGCTGTGTGCTGACGACGGTGAGCCCGGAGCGCGGGCGCAAACACCCGGCAGGCGAGCCGCTGGCGACGTTGCAACAGTACCGAACGGCGGAAAACGGCGATGTGGATTTCGGCGTAAACCTGATCGCCCGCAATAGCGGCATCATTCGCGTCGGCGACGACGTCGAGGTGTTATCCACCAAACCGTCGCGGCCTTATGGCGCCGGTGCTGGCGTGGAAAACCTGACGCTACAGCCCAGTACGGCTCAAACGGTACAGATTACCTATCAGGGCACTCGCTTCACAGGCAATAACCAGCAAATTCTGCTGGAACAGCTGGAGCAGCAGGGGATCCGCGTTCCTTACTCATGTCGGGCCGGGTTGTGCGGTTGCTGCCGGTTAACGCTGAGCGACGGCGACGTGTCGCCGCTGAAAACCGGCGCGCGGGGAGAGGACGGAACGATTCTAGCGTGCAGTTGTATTCCGGCTGGGGATATTGAATTAACCTGACGTTGAGACATGACGCGATAGCGGGATGCCTCACGTCATCAGCGTTCAGCCGGCAAACGCGTAACGCGCCGATGCTTCATCGCTATTTTCCGCCACAGCACACAGGCGGTCGTGCATGATTTTGATGGCATCGCCCAGTTGCATCACTTTGCCGTTGAGCGCTAATTGCCCTTGCGCCAACACGCACAGACTGGCTTTATCGCCGGCTTCCACCACCATAAAGTTCGCGACTTCCGGGCGCTCATTGAGTTGCACACTGACCTGATCGCCGGTTTGCGGCGAGGCGTGCGCCCGTTGTTGCGCCGCGAAGTGCCAGCTTTTCGGCATCATCGGCTTCAGGAAGCGGTTCGCCACCAGCGCGTTCAACACCAACTCCGCCCGCGCCTCAGTCGATAGTCTCAATGCCTGGCATTTTTCCTGATAGGTGAAAAACAGCGCGGCATCGTCGACACAGAACACACTTGGCGTAAATGCATCCGGCGTCAGC
This sequence comes from Dickeya sp. ws52, assembly GCF_007210685.1. Taxonomy (NCBI): domain Bacteria; kingdom Pseudomonadati; phylum Pseudomonadota; class Gammaproteobacteria; order Enterobacterales; family Pectobacteriaceae; genus Dickeya; species Dickeya sp. ws52. Next base: position 184,372 of record NZ_SZVX01000005.1, on the reverse strand, counting down.
ATCGAAGAAGAGAAACGGGAACGAAATACCATGCCGTTGGCCAGGTCAAGCATCAGCCGCGCCTGATCGGTATCGAAATACCAGCGCCAGCTATCATCAGGGACTAATTTCATCACATTACCTTTATTTATGCCTTACTGATGCCAAAGTACCGGAAAACAGGCCCGGATGAATAATCGGCCGCCAAATCAATAAGCAACCGAAATGAATTAAGTCTCACCAACATACCCGCAACTCGAATTATTTGGGGTATACCCGTCATACTTCAAGTTGCAGGTGCGTTGGCTTTATTACTCGGCCCATCCTTGGGCCTCGCCCTTTTAGGGCCGCAGCCAGCTGCGTTCAAATCTGCTCCCGGCAGATTTGTCGTTCACCCGAATCACTTACCTGAGTAAGCTCATCGGGGTTCGCTCTCTTGCCGCCTTCCCGCAACTCGAATTATTTAGGGTATATATATTGGTCGTAAATGACCGCGTTAAAAATAACCCATCATGCACGGTGATGCTGTATTTTTGCACAAACAAAGGGAATATAGACCAGCGCAGAGGAGAAATAAACCCCTACGCTGGGTAATGGGAATGAAAAATCAGATGTGGGTAACAATATCTTTAATCAGCCGCGGTCCGCGATAAATGAATCCGCTATAAATCTGAACCAGCGTCGCACCGGCCGCTAGTTTTTCTCTGGCTGCGACCACCGAATCAATTCCCCCGACGCCGATAATCGGCAATCGCCCCTGCAATTCCTGCGACAGACGACGAATCACCTCGGTGCTGCGCAATTGCAACGGACGGCCGCTTAATCCGCCGGTTTGTCCGCAATGATTCAATCCCTGAATCAATTGTCTGTCCAGCGTGGTATTGGTGGCGATCACACCGTCGATATTATGACGTACCAGGCTGTCGGCAATTTGAATCAATTCTTCTTCACACAGATCCGGCGCAATTTTTACCGCCACCGGCACATATTTCTGATAACGGCTATGCAGCTCAGTCTGCTTATTTTTTACAGCCTGTAACAAATCATCCAGCGCATCGCCATATTGCAGCGTACGTAATCCCGGCGTATTGGGAGAGGAAATATTGATGGCAATATACCCGGCGTGGGAATAAACCTTATCCATACAGATAAGATAATCCTCTTTTCCCTGTTCTACCGGCGTGTCTTTATTTTTGCCGATATTAATGCCGAGCACGCCGCCAAAACGCGACTGTTTGACATTCTCGACCAGATTATCCACCCCACGATTATTGAATCCCATGCGGTTAATCAGCCCTTCAGCCTCCACTATCCGGAACAACCGCGGCTTGTCGTTGCCCGATTGCGGGCGCGGGGTAACAGTGCCCACTTCAATAAAGCCGAACCCCATGGCGCCAAGCGCATCAATGCACTCGCCATCTTTGTCCAGCCCGGCGGCCAACCCCAACGGGTTGCGGAACGACAACCCCATGCAGGTAACCGGCTTGGTGGGAACCGACTGACGAACCAGCCATTCAAACGGGGTGTGGGTAATACGGCGCAACTGATGCAGGGTAAACTCGTGCGCCTGTTCGGGGTCGAGCTGGAATAACGCTTTACGAATGAGGGGATACATGACTTCTCCTGGATTCCCGGTTATAAACCGGGGGCGTATTATCGTCCATCACCGGGCGAAAGGGAATTGACCTGGGCCAAAAAACGCTGCAACAACGCAATCGTTTTCGTCCTTCCGCCGCGAACCGGGCCTTTTTTATCCGTTTTTTCGCTTTCCATTCCACAATAAATCATTTTCCGAATCGCCGCCGCGTCTGACAGACTAAGCCAATTGTTATTAACACGTAACAAATACTAATTTTTGGTTATAAGGAGTCGCTATGCGCGTCATCACGCTGGCAGGCAGCCCTCGCTACCCTTCCCGTTCAACCGCTTTACTGCATCACGCCGGAAAATGGCTGGAAGCCAAAGGCATCGAGGTATTGCCGTGGCACTTGCATAACTTCCCGCCGGAAGACCTGCTCAATGCCCGTTTCGACAGCCCGGCATTACAAACCTTAAACGAACAGCTCGCCGGTGCCGACGGCCTGCTGGTCGCCACCCCGATCTATAAAGCATCGTTCTCCGGCGGCCTGAAAGCCCTGCTGGACGTGTTGCCGGAACGCGTGCTGGAACACAAGGTGGTGCTGCCGCTGTCCACCGCCGGCTCCGTCGCTCATATGCTGGCGGTGGATTACAGCCTCAAACCGGTGCTGAACGCCCTGAAAGCACAAGAAATCCTGCAAGGCGTATTTGCCGATGACAGCCAGATTAGCCACTACGACCGCACGCCACACTTTAGCGATGCCCTGGAAGCACGTCTGCAAGAAGCGCTGCATGTCTTCTTTCAGGCATTGATTCGCCGTCAGCCTGAACCGCTGCGTCAAAGCGCCTGACCTCTGCTGTCTATAAGGAAAAATGTGATGCTCTCTTCGATCAAACAAGCCGCCCTGACATTACTCTTCGCCGCCGCCGTTGGTACATCGGCCGTTGCTCATGCCGCCGACGCCCCCGAACAACTGCGCATCGGCTTTCAGAAAGGCTCGGTCAGTCTGGTGCTGGCTAAAACGCATCAGTTGCTGGAAAAGCAGTTCCCACAGACCAAAATCAGCTGGATTGAGTTTCCCGCCGGGCCGCAAATGTTGGAAGCGCTCAACATCGGCAGTATTGATGTCGGCAGTACCGGTGATATCCCGCCGATCTTCGCGCAGGCCGCCGGTGCCGACCTGGTCTATATCGGCGTCGAACCGCCCAAACCCAAAGCCGAAGTGATTCTGGTTAAAGAGGACAGCCCAGTCAACACCGTCGCCGACCTGAAAGGGCGCAAGGTGGCGTTTCAGAAAGGCTCCAGTTCCCACAACCTGTTGCTGCGTAATCTGCAAAAAGCCGGGCTGACCTTCGCCGATATCCAGCCCGCCTACCTGACGCCGGCCGACGCCCGCGCCGCCTTCCAGCAAGGCAACGTCGATGCCTGGACTATTTGGGACCCCTACTACTCCGCGGCCCTACTGCAAGGCGGAGTACGGGTACTGGCCGACGGCACCGACCTGAACCTGACCGGCTCGTTCTATCTGGCGTCGCGTAGCTACGCTGAAAAACACGGTATTTTCCTGCAACAGTTGCTCGCCACCCTGACCCAGGCCGATGCCCTGACCATCAGCCAGCGAGCGCAGAGCGTGACGCTGCTGGCGAATGCAATGGGCCTGCCCGAAGCGGTCATCAGCACTTATTTCGATCACCGACCGGTTACGGTGATAAAACCGGTGGATGAACGCACGTTACAGGCACAACAGCACACCGCCGATCTGTTTTACGACAATCGCCTGATTCCCAACAAACTGGATATTGCCAGCCGGATCTGGCGTGCCCCGGTAACCCCTTAATCCTCATACTGATTTCACGGAGACGCTACGCATGAGTCTGAACATTTTCTGGTTTCTTCCCACCCACGGTGATGGTCATTATTTTGGTCGGGGCGAAAATGCCCGTCCGGTTGATCACAGTTATCTGCAACAGGTAGCCCAGGCGGCGGACCGCCTGGGATTCGGCGGCGTGCTGATCCCTACCGGCCGCTCCTGCGAAGACTCCTGGCTGGTGGCGTCGTCGCTGATTTCGGTCACCCGGCGTTTACGTTTTCTGGTGGCCTTACGCCCGGGGATTATTTCGCCGACGCTGGCGGCTCGCCAGGCCGCCACGCTGGACAGGCTGTCTAACGGCCGGGCGCTGTTTAATCTGGTCACCGGCGGTGACCCGGAGGAACTGGCCGCCGAAGGGTTATTCCTCGATCACCAACAACGTTATGAAGCTTCAGCCGAATTCACCCGCATCTGGCGGCGGGTATTAGAAGGCGAAACCGTCGATTACGACGGCAAGCACATTCAGGTAAAAGGCGCCAAATTGCATTATCCACCGGTACAGCAGCCGCGCCCGCCGCTTTACTTCGGCGGCTCGTCGGATGCCGCATTGGATCTGGCGGCGGAACAGGTGGAGCTTTATCTCACCTGGGGCGAACCGCCGGCACAGGTGAAGGAAAAGCTGGATCGCGTACGCGCCAAAGCCGCCGCACAAGGGCGTAGCGTACGTTTCGGTATTCGCCTGCACGTGATTGTGCGTGAAACCAACGAAGAAGCCTGGCAAGCCGCTAACCGGCTGATTTCTAAGCTTGATGATGAAACCATCGCCGAGGCGCAGGCTTCGCTGAAGCGGTTTGACTCGGTGGGACAACAGCGCATGGCGGCGCTGCACGGCGGCCGTCGCGACAAGCTGGAGATCAGCCCCAACCTGTGGGCCGGTATCGGTCTGGTGCGCGGCGGTGCCGGCACCGCGCTGGTGGGTGACCCACAGACTGTGGCGCAACGTATTCAGGAATATGCCGATTTGGGTATCGATACCTTTGTGTTGTCCGGTTATCCGCATCTGGAAGAAGCCTACAAAGTGGGTGAGCTGTTGTTCCCGCTGCTGGATGTGGCGGTGCCGGAGGTGCCGCAGCCGCAACCGCTGCATTCGCAGGGCGAAATCGTCGGCAACGAATTTGTCCCGCTGTTGAAAGCGGCGCAAAGCTGAGGGCCAACTAATGCAGAGGATACTGACGCCCATCGCTTCACGCCTGACGCCCTGGCTGCTGCCGCTGTTGCTGGTGGCAGTCTGGCAACTCGCCTCCAGCGCCGGCTGGCTTTCCAGCCGTATTCTGCCGTCGCCGCAAGCGATTACCGTAACGTTCTGGCGGCTAACCCGCAGCGGTGAACTGTGGCAGCACCTCAGCATCAGTACCTGGCGTGCGCTGATCGGGTTTGCCATCGGCGGTGCGCTGGGACTGGCGCTGGGTTTTATCACCGGGCTATCCCGCACTGGCGAACGCCTGCTGGACACCTCGGTGCAGATGCTGCGCAACGTGCCGCATCTGGCCTTGATCCCGCTGGTGATCCTGTGGTTTGGCATTGACGAGAGCGCCAAGATCTTTCTGGTGGCGCTCGGCACCTTATTTCCCATCTACCTCAACACCTATCACGGCATCCGCAATATTGACGGCGGCCTGCTGGAAATGGCGCGCAGCTACGGCTTATCCGGCTTTCGGCTGTTCCGTGAGGTGGTGCTACCCGGCGCCCTGCCTTCAATCATGGTCGGCGTGCGTTTCTCGCTCGGCTTGATGTGGCTGACGCTGATCGTGGCGGAAACCATCTCCGCCAGTTCCGGCATCGGCTATCTGGCGATGAACGCGCGCGAATTCCTGCAAACCGACGTCGTCGTAGTAGCAATCATCCTGTACGCCCTGCTGGGTAAGCTGGCGGATGTCATCGCCCTGACGCTGGAGCGCATCTGGCTGCGCTGGCACCCTAGTTGGCAATTAACGGAGGAACACGTATGACGTTTCATTACGCCGCCCCATCCCGCCTGAATGCCGGCACGCCGCTGTTAATCAACGGCGTCACCAAGCGTTATGGGCATCGCACGATTCTAAATGAGGTGCACCTGCATATTCCGGCCGGCCAGTTCGTCGCCGTGGTCGGCCGCAGCGGCTGCGGTAAAAGCACTCTGCTGCGGCTGCTGGCCGGGCTGGAACAGGCAAACCACGGGGAACTGCTGGCCGGCCGGGCTCCGCTGCATCAGGCGCGCGACGATATCCGGCTGATGTTTCAGGAGGCACGTTTACTGCCGTGGAAACGGGTGATCGACAACGTAGGATTAGGGTTGCGCGGCGACTGGCGCACCGCCGCGCATCAGGCACTGGAAGCCGTCGGGCTGTCATCACGCGCCGCCGACTGGCCGGCGGCGCTGTCCGGCGGGCAAAAACAGCGGGTGGCGCTGGCACGCGCGCTGATCCATCACCCCGGCCTGTTATTGCTGGATGAACCGCTGGGCGCGCTGGATGCGCTGACCCGCATCGAAATGCAGGGGTTAATTGAATCACTGTGGCTGCAACAAGGTTTTACCGTCTTGCTGGTGACCCACGACGTCAGCGAAGCCGTCGCGCTCGCCGACCGGGTGATTCTGATCGAAGACGGTCAAGTCGGGCTGGATGTGGCGATTGACCTGCCGCGCCCGCGCCGCCGCGGCTCCGCCCGGCTGGCGGAGCTGGAAGCGCAAGTGCTGGAGCGGATACTGACGCCTGTCGCCAGTAACACGATAGCAGACATCAGCAGCAGTGAACCTCAACGTGTTGGCTGGTGAAAGCGAACACTGATAAAGAAAAGCGTTGATAAAGATAAGATGCGGTATGTCTCATCTCCGCACCTTATCTTTTAGAGTGGGTAGTCAAAACGATAAATACGCCCGTTCTCATTTAACGCCGCCACCTGTGCCAGTGCATCCTGCTCGCTGTAGCCAAATTCGTTCATCAACACGGTAAACAAATGATAAAACTCCCCTTTCATGTCGGTGACAAAAATACCCTGATCGTCAGACCCTAATGCCACCGACATGCGGTGATCACCTGCGACATAACGCCCAGGAAGATGCATCCAGCGAAACACATGGTGCTGGGTAATATCATCGTAATAACTGATCCTGACATTGCTGGTGGGCAGTGTTTCAATCACCACATGTTTTTCACGTATCCGCTTTTGCACGTACTGCTGTGCAGCCAGCAGGGCGCTGTCAGGCAGAAAGGCGGTGTCGAACTCGGCAGAGGCTTCATAGCGTTTAATTACCTCGGCATCAAACCAGCGCTGCTTTAATAATGACAGTGCCTCTTTACCATAACGTTTTGCAAATTCACCCACCCGATCAAACTCTTCGCCTACCCAACCTACTGGCCGGTCGGTACGATCTTGCAGATAATTTCGCACCTGTATGGGGTCCAGCCCGCGCCCGTCAAAAACGTGCTGTAACACGACGGCTGAAGGATGCTGTTCAAAAATCCGATACGCCAGCATCGCAATTTCGCTATCCAGTCGTACCAGCGATAAATCGCTTCCCTCACGCTGTTCCAGCAACAATTTGCGCACAAACAGCAGGTTTTCCAGCCATTCCCCTTGCTTAATAAACAATGTTTCCGGCATTTTCGCACTCCAAAACGCTGGCATGATGCCAATCGCCGTGGCATGGCCGATACGATCGCCATTCGATAACTCCAGCAGCGTCAGGCTGTCGTAGACAGCGCGAATGCCACTGAGCAGGTGTTCAAAATCCTCCCCGGCGTGATAGGTAAAATGGGCGATCCCCTGACGGCGGGCCTGACGAAATAACACTGCAAACACTTCCGGTGGGGCCTCACGCTCATTAGCTGCGGCATCAAACCCGGTAAGCAGCGAGCGCAACGCCGGAAACTCGTCCAACACCTGAAATAATGCGTGAGCACGCATCAACACATCTTCACGCAGTACGCTGAAATGGGGGGAGCCATCACGATGATCCCAGCGGCGTTTGATGAAATGCACCACCAGCCGTAACGCCAGGCGTGTCGCGGTAAGACAGGCTTGTGCCAACGCATTTAATTCTTGTGGTTTATCAAACGATAAAGCGGTGGGGTTCTGGTAGTCCCAAAACCCGTCGAGGATACGTGTGATCAGTTGCTTATTCTTGCCGGGCGTGTCTTTCGGCGCAAAACGCCCTTCAATCGTCGCCATCATCGATGCGCCAGCAACCTGCTCACCATGTAACTGATAAAAACGGGCAGCATAGCGTTCTTCTATCGGCTCACGTGGACCTAACTCGGTAAATTTCTGGAACTGATCAAAACCTATCTGATCTGTGCGCTGTACCAGCAAACGCTGAAACAGGTTCATGCATAGCAAATACAGCCAATAGCAGGCATCTTCCATCGCCGACGGATGAGCGCGCAAGGCATGTAACACCCGGATATGAAAATGCAACTCGCACAGGCCCTGATACTGTTGCTCCTGAGCATACGCCGCCTGTTCCCAGGCAAAAAAGCCCGCGTCGGGCGCGATAATATCGTTACAGCGCAGCAAGTCAGCAAAGTGCTGTTTTGCCGGTTTACCCTCACACGCCGGGTGATACCGACCTTCGGCCCAGCGTAGTAGCCACTCGCGGCAATAACGCGCGATATGCAGCATACGGCTCACTTTAACCGGGGTATCCAGCGAGTGGGCTACGGCATAAAAGCGCCGCAATCGGGTAGGGTCATCCTTACGGCTTTTCTCCATTTCATTAATCAGCGCATCGGGATGCAGCAGGCTGTGATGCCACATCAGCTCCACAAACGTCGTACCGTTAAGGTGCATATGCGCTTCATGCAGTCCTTCGCGCCGTAGATAATCTTCAACGCGTGGATGCCAGGGTGACACAATCGGCCGGTAACCCAACGTCTGCTTCAGCCGCTCCAGCAATTCAAACAACTGTGGGCACCCCTTGCCGCACCACATCTGTTCCAGTTGATAAGCGATAACCGGGAAGCCGGATTGATTCGCCACCCAGTTTTGCCACTCTCCAAAGCGCGACTGGCGTACCGCCAACCGACGCGAATCGTCTTCCAGATGATAGCGTGCCGCCTGCCCGAGTAGCGCCCGGCACCACCCCTTGGCTTCATGTTGACGCGACAGCAAGTGTTCCCAATGGCGCTCAAACATCGGGTCGGTATGGGTAAACTGACGCTGATACCAACTGTTATAGGTCACTGCTTCGATGTCTTTTTCCGGCAGCGTCGAGCACTCACCCGATAGCAATAACGGCAGTTGCGTCAGCAAAAGCTCGTACAGCCGAGGCTCCGCAAGAAGATATTGGTTGAGAAACATGTTGGGGCCTTATTTTTATCTGCTGATAGCTTTTTATTTTTTTGTAAAACATCCAGAAATAGGCAAACGAGAAATATATAAATATTTATCTCTCGAAGGTGTGTTATTCTCATGAATTGATTCAGGTGCCGGTTCGCCTTGATCTGGTATATTTTTAATTTCGTTAATAGAATACAAGCCATCCAATAACCCAGTAGATAAAATCGCCTGATAGAGTTTTTCGCTATCTTTTCTACTGTCATCTTTTATTTTCCACAATGTAATTTTTTTATTTCCTAAATCTCCCTGACAAAAAGAGGAGGGTTTAAAATCAGGCAATAAGAAGGGTAAAATTAGCGGACAACGAATGATTGCACTGGTTACTGGCAGTAAAGTAGCGAATTTATGCTCTTTATTTTCTGATTTTTCATCATTAACAAAAACAATAACTCGATTTATATTATTGACTAACTCCCTGGGAGACGTAGCTGTATTTTTAGCAGAAGCGAATCGTTTTATCAGTTCTTCAGGAACATCTGGGTTGTAGTTGACCTCTTCTATCATAAACGAATTTATCACCCCAAAAACAAATACTGAAAACAGATGACCGAGAAGAACATCTTCCTTTTTGCTTCCTTCTTCATCTTTTCCTTTATATGAAAATTTCTTGCCAGAAAAATCGTCTGATACAGAAAGCAACGTATACTGAATTCGCTCCCAGGCTTTCCCCATCAATAAAGATGAACAGCTTATTTCGTTAGTTCCTTTCCACTCTCTTATTTTATCATTCAGAATATCTATAAAATAATTTCCTGAATCTTTCGTATTGCCATCACTATCATCATCCTCTGCACCCGCCTCATCCTTCGTCTCTTTTTTTCTATCCAAAAATGCCGGATAACCGAATGTCTGCACCGAAATAAAACGTTCAACAGAATAATTATTATTTTTATCCAGCAACCGTGCCATCACCGCCAGCAAGCTAAAGACAGAAATATAATCTCTTTTTTCTGCCCCTTCCTGAACGCTGCTGGCTGAGGCCAGAATAGTCACTGCCGCGACGACATCAATATAGTTATTGTTCACTTTCGCTAAATTTCTGGAAAGCCAATCTAACGAGCTTATCACGTCACCATTTTCCCATCCCGTTAGGGATTTGAATCTCTCTTTAATAAGCTCATTTCTTCTTCTATTGACTCTGATCACTCCGCCATGAATTTTTTTTGATATATTACCATGTTCATGGAAAATTATCGGGTTACAATGCGCCGCTACCCCCGTTACGTTTTCCCCCCGGCTTAGTCCAAGATACTCAACATACGCTCTTGGCAGATTACTGACCCCTTTTTCTTTTTCAGCCAAATAGTGCATGTAGATATTAGCTGGCATCGCACTGGTTAACATAAAGGTCAGGGCATTTGATAATGTATTTTTCTCTAATAACCGGCTAACTAGCATTGCCAGATACATTTTAACGGCGTTATAGGCGTTATTGTCATTATCGGGACGCAAATAAAACCCAGTTTCCAGATCGCCGTGCCGATGGCACACATTAAATATTGCACAGGCAATTTTATTAAAATCTTTAACCCCTTCTTCCGATAGGTCATCATCGATCCCCTGATCAATAAACTCCCCCAAGAAAATACGCTTCAATGCAAATATTATCGTTTCTGTTAACTTAGGTGATTTAAGTAACTCGACATTCTGATTCACAGGCATCATTCTTAAAAACTGCACAACCGTTCTTATTGGTTGATAAAGAATAAAATCCCTAAAATACTCTTGCTGGTCTTTTTTTACTTTCAGCGAGAGGGATATAATATCAAACAAAAAGTCTGGCGACTGCCCATCTGTATGTGGATCAGAACTTTCAACCCCCTTGTACTTTTCACCATTTCTTGAAAAAAACACGCTTCTCTGTTGGCTTTTAAATAATTGAATCAACAACTGCAAATCGATGCGTTGATATGCAGGAAAAACTTTTAGCATATACTGCTGAGTTAAGTTACGGGTCAAATCCCTGGATTCTTTTTCATCACTTTCTTTTTTATCACCCGACTGTAATTCAATCTTTTTTTGATTTTTGACAATGTAATTGTACAGTTTTAAATCTCCTGAGATCAGAACCACCACTCTGGGGTGGTTCAAATAGCGGCGGATAGTTTCCAGAACCTCATAAGCTTTTTGGGTATGGGTATCAACATCATCAATGGCGATAATAAACAACTTTTTATTTAATGCCTTAGCGACCGCATTGATGAAATGATGAAAACGTTCTTCCAGATATTGTCCGCTGTTGGCACTTTTCAACGCCTGACTTAAGAACCAGCTATCATCATGTTTATCATGGTTTGTTTTATGGTGACTGGCTAGTTTCAGACCTTCAGCCATCTCTTCAAGGCATGTATTCAACTGGCGATTGATGCCTTCATCAGCACAATATTTCAGTTTTTCATCATATAATTGCTTAAATTTCACCACAATATCGACAAGAATATTTTGATGTGTTTCAATCAATGTCGGGTCGATAAATGCTAACGGACAAATCCCCTCATCGTTATTTGAATAGTAATCCAACATCGCACGTAAAAAGGTGGTTTTACCGGTGCCGCGTTGGCCATTAATAAAAATGGTATTATTGCTTCGGGGTATATCATTTAACCGTTTGTCAGCATCACAACGCTGATGACACGAACTATCCTCACCATACTTTCCCAGGTTTTTAACAAACCCATTGAACAACTGATCTAACTGCTCTTTCGCTGTATATTGCAGCATGGTGCTTACCTTGTCCTTATTTAAATCAAATACATTATCGAGATCAATAGTAATCTCGCTAATATTTTTATCACTCATAAACACTCCATGCCATTAAATTATATTGAAATAATAAAGAAGATACTCTGATTTTACGGCCGAAGTTATTACACTCAGATAATTGAAAGTCAATAAAAGCAGGATAAGTAGTAGGCGATATTACTAACCGGATGACAGCAATGTGATGGAATTAAAAAAGCCGGGAATTCCCGGCTTTGAGAGAGAACGGATAAATAAACCGCTCCTGATGTTTGAACTTTACGCCTCCAGCGCCTTGGTAATCTTCTCAAACAGATCGCCCGACAGGTTTTCCAGCCCTTTGAGGGTTTCCAGCGCCTGGCGCATCAGCGCCTGACGGGCCGAATCGTAGCGTTTGAGGCGAATCAGCGGTTCAATCAGGCGTGAGGCCACCTGCGGGTTGCGGGTGTTCAGCTCGGTGAGCATCTCGGTGAGGAACTGATAACCGCTGCCGTCTTTGGCGTGGAACGCCGACGGATTACCCGCACAGAACGATCCTATCAGCGAGCGCAGCCGGTTCGGGTTGTTCAGGCTAAAAGAGCGGTGGTTAAGCAGTTCACGCACCCGGTCCAACACATCACTGGCCGGGCTACCGGCCTGCAGGACGAACCATTTGTCCATCACCAGACCATCCTGATGCCAGCGTTCATCAAAAGCCGCCAGCAGTTTATCCCGGCACGGTAACTGCGCCTCTACCGAGGCCGCCATTGCCGCCAGCGAATCCGTCATGTTGTCGGCCCCGGCAAATTGCGCCGCCACCAGCTTGTCGGCCTGTTCTCTCTCGGCAAATGCCAGATAGTGCAGGCACACATTGCGCAGCGCGCGTTTCGCCATGTCCTGCTGGTCAACACGGTAGGATGCCGGCTTGTTGGCACGATATACCGCCAGCAATTCGTCCGCCATTTCCTGCGCCAGCGTCTGCGTCAGCGCATGACGAACCGCAGCAATGGCGTCCGGATCGATCACGTCAAACAGTTCGGCCATCTCGTTTTCGCCCGGCAACGACAGAATCTGCGAGGCCAGCATCGGGTCCAGTTGGTCATCCAACAGCACGCCGCGGAACGCGTCCACCACATGCATCGGCAACGACAACGGCTGTTGCTGCTGATGGCGCGCCACATTCAGGCGAATATAGTTTGCCAACAGGCTCTGGGCGGCATCCCAGCGGGAAAACGCATTGCTGGCATGGCGCATCAGGAACGTCAGTTGCTCATCGCTCCAGGGGTAATTCAGTTTGACCGGCGCGGAGAACTCACGCAGTAGCGACGGCACCGGCTGGCAGGGAACGTCATCAAACACGAACGTTTGCTCGGCTTCGGTCACGTTCAGTACCGATGCCAGCTTCTGGCCTTTCTGACGCAGCGGGATCACCCGCCCTTCGCCGTCGTACAGTTCCACATCCAGCGGAATATGCAGCGGCAATTTGGGTTGTTTATCGGCGCCGACCGGCGTCATCTGGCTGACATGCAGGCTGTACCGGCGGGTTTCGGCGTCGTAATCGTCGCGCACCGTCACCACCGGCGTGCCGGACTGGCTATACCAGCGGCGGAACTGAGACAGATCGACGCTGGAAGCGTCCTCCATCGCCTGCACAAAGTCATCACAGGTAGCGGCACTGCCGTCATGACGATCAAAATAGAGCCGCATTCCGGCCTGGAATTTCTCTTCGCCCAACAGCGTATGCATCATGCGAATCACTTCCGACCCTTTTTCATACACCGTCAGAGTATAGAAGTTATTCATTTCGATAACCTGATCCGGGCGGATCGGGTGGGACATCGGGCTGGCGTCTTCAGCGAACTGCGCGCCGCGCATCACCCGAACGTTGTCGATACGATTGGCCGGGCGAGAACCGATATCGGAGCTGAATTCCTGGTCGCGGAATACCGTCAGCCCTTCTTTCAAACTCAGTTGGAACCAGTCGCGACAGGTCACGCGGTTACCGGTCCAGTTATGGAAATACTCGTGGGCGATCACCGCTTCGATACCGAGATAGTCTTTGTCGGTGGCGGTTTCGGCTTTAGCCAACACATACTTGGAGTTGAAAATGTTCAGCCCTTTGTTTTCCATCGCCCCCATGTTGAAGAAATCCACCGCCACGATCATATAAATGTCGAGGTCGTATTCCAGACCAAAACGGGTTTCATCCCACTTCATGGCGTTTTTCAGCGAAGTCATCGCCCAGTCGGCACGATCGAGATTACCGCGGTCGACAAACAGCTCGAGCGCAACCTCACGGCCGGAACGGGTAATAAAGCTGTCGCGCAGCACATCAAAATCACCGGCTACCAGCGCAAACAGGTAGCAGGGTTTCGGGAACGGGTCCTGCCATTCTACCCAGTGACGCCCGTTGTCCGCCTCGCCTTGGCCGATACGGTTACCGTTGGAAAGCAGGTACGGGTAATGCGCTTTGTCGGCGGTAATGCGGGTCGTGAAACGCGCCAGAACATCCGGCCGGTCAAGATAGTAGGTAATATGGCGGAACCCTTCGGCCTCACACTGCGTACACAGTGCTTCTCCCGACTGGTACAACCCTTCCAGCGCACTGTTGGCCGCCGGGTTGATTTCCGTTTCAATCCGCAGAGTGAATTTTTCCGGCAGCCCGGTCAGCTCCAGACCGTCTTCCAGTAAGCGATGTGCCTGCCAGTCTTGTCCATCGACCTGAACGCTCAGCAATGTCAGCCCTTCGCCGTCCAGTTTCAGCGCTGCGCCCTTTTCCCCTTGCAGCACGACCTGACTGACGGCGACCACCCGGGTCTGTTCCGGATGCAGATCAAAATCCAGTGCGATATCGGTAATGGTGTAATCCGGCGCGCGGTAATCGTGCCGGTATTTGACTTGTGGTTGTTGACTCATGACTGATTACCTTAATGACAGCAGTAATGATGGCGGTACGGCATGATGCGGTAGAGTATCCGCGTCGCCTTTTATCTACTAAGGGCGGAAGATCCGTGATTAACACACCGAAGGTTATCGAATTTCCGTCACGCCGTAACACTCGCCGGACGACGATATCCGTCTTTATCTAAATTCACACAGTAAACAAGGGTAAACAGCACCCGTTCATACCCGCTTTTCTCTGCGAGTAGCCGGGCCGCCGCATAATACGACTGATACCGTCTACTTTGTGCGCAGTTCCGTTATTCAACAGGCTGTTACGTCTATTAAAGGGGAGTGACTGTCGGAATGCAAACTTTCCTGCCGGCGCGTCGCTGCCACGGCGGCGGGACAATTTTTCCGGCATTTTTGTTTAGTATAAAAAACATTATAATTCAATTACTCATGGTAAACAGCACGTAAAAACAGCTACTTTTTTGTCACAATCGCACGATTGAATCTCGCCTTCATCCGCCCAATATGGTGTGATAAGTCCCATTGAACAGACAGTTGGCTCTCGCTGTCGATGACCATGACGGTCACTTGTAATTAGCTTGTAAATCGTATTAAACGAGGATGCGGTAACGCATTATGACTTTACACACAGCCCCCATACTAACCTCATTGCTGGATACCGACGCCTACAAATTGCATATGCAGCAGGCGGTATTTCACCACTACTATGATGTCCATGTGGCGGCGGAGTTTCGCTGTCGCGGCGACGAGTTGTTAGGGCACTACGCGGATGAGATTCGGGCGCAGGTGGAAGCCATGAGCCGCTTGTCGCTGCATGACGATGAACATGCCTACCTCGCCTCTCTGCCGTTTTTCAAAGCCGATTACCTGGACTGGCTGAAAAGCTTCCGTTTTGATCCCTCGCAAATCCGCATCGGCAATCATCAGGGCAAACTGGATATCCGCATCACCGGGCCATGGCGTGAAGTGATTTTGTGGGAAGTTCCGCTGCTTGCCGTCATCAGTGAAGTGGTTCATCGTGCCCGTACACCCGGCGTACATGTCGAGGCCGCTATCGACCGGTTACAGACAACACTGGCCCACTTTCGCCGGCAAAGTGCCGATGTCGATCTCAGCCGTTTTAAACTGATGGATTTTGGTACTCGTCGCCGTTTCTCTCACGACGTTCAGCACCAGATCGTCCGCACCCTGAAAGCGGACTTCCCTTATCTGATCGGCAGCAGTAACTATGATCTGGCGCGCCGCCTGCAACTGACGCCGGTTGGAACGCAGGCGCACGAATGGTTTCAGGCTCATCAGCAAATCAGCCCTACGCTTGCCAACAGCCAACGCGCCGCGCTGGATGCCTGGCTGCTGGAATACCCCGATCAACTCGGCATCGCCCTGACCGACTGCATCACTATGGATGCCTTCCTGCGCGACTTTGACCGGCATTTCGCCCGTCACTATCAGGGGTTGCGCCATGATTCCGGCGATCCGATCGAATGGGGCGAAAAAGCCATCGCGCATTATCATGCGCTGGATATCGACCCAATGGGCAAAACGCTGGTATTTTCCGATAACCTTAACCTGGAAAAAGCACTGCATCTTTACCGCCACTTCGGCCAACGCATTAATGTTGTCTTCGGTATCGGCACCCGGCTGACCTGCGATATTCCCAACGTGAAGCCACTGAATATCGTCATCAAATTGGTGGAATGCAACGGCAAACCGGTCGCTAAACTGTCGGACAGCCCGGGGAAAACCATTTGTCAGGATCAGGCATTCGTCAGCGAACTGCGCAAGGCGTTTGATCTGCCACTCGTGAAAAAAGCCTCCTGAGTCGTCCCCATCCCACACGACTGACTACTCTTTAAGCCAGCAGCACCGGAATCGCATAAAACTTGCAAGGTTCCGGTGATTTCTACTTGTGTCCTGCCCGACGACAAGTAACATAACGAAACGCCCATTTATGGGCAGTGACAGTTACCCATTAAATTTCACCAATAGAGAGAATGTTATGAGCGTAGTGCCTGTAGTCGACGTACTGCAAGGCCGTGTCGCCGTTGACAGTGACGTCACCGTGCGCGGCTGGGTACGTACCCGGAGAGACTCTAAAGCCGGTATTTCCTTTATTGCCGTCTATGACGGTTCCTGCTTTGATTCGCTACAGGCTGTCGTCAATAATAATCTTGCCAATTACCAAAGCGATGTGCTGCGTCTGACTACCGGCTGCTCAGTGGAAGTCACCGGCAAGGTGGTGGAATCTCCCGGCGAAGGCCAAAGTTTTGAACTGCAGGCAACCGAGCTCAAGGTGGTCGGTTGGGTGGAAGACCCAGACACCTATCCGATGGCCGCCAAGCGCCACAGTATCGAATACCTGCGTGAAGTGGCGCACCTGCGCCCGCGCACCAACCTGATCGGCGCCGTCGCCCGAGTGCGTCATACGCTGGCCCAGGCTATCCATCGTTTCTTTCATCAGAGCGGTTTCTATTGGGTATCCACCCCGCTTATTACCGCCTCCGATACCGAAGGCGCCGGTGAAATGTTCCGGGTATCCACGCTGGATCTGGAAAACCTGCCGCGTGACGATCAGGGCAAAGTCGATTTCAGTGAAGACTTCTTCGGTAAAGAAGCGTTTCTGACCGTATCCGGCCAGCTTAACGGCGAAACCTACGCCTGCGCGCTGTCTAAAATCTATACTTTCGGCCCCACCTTCCGCGCGGAAAACTCCAATACCAGCCGCCATCTGGCAGAGTTCTGGATGATCGAACCGGAAGTCGCGTTCGCCACGCTGGACGATATTGCCGCGCTGGCGGAAAACCTGCTGAAGTTTGTGTTCAAGGCCGTGTTGGAAGAGCGTGCCGACGACATGAAATTCTTTGCTGAACGTGTAGATAAAGACGCCGTCAGCCGTCTGGAGCGTTTTGTCAGTTCTGATTTCGCCCAGGTTGACTACACCGATGCCATCACCATTCTGGAAAACTGCGGGCAGACTTTCGAAAACCCGGTGTCCTGGGGTATCGACCTGTCTTCCGAGCACGAACGCTATCTGGCTGAGAAGCACTTCCAGGCCCCTGTCGTCGTCAAAAACTACCCGAAAGACATTAAAGCCTTTTATATGCGCATGAACAGCGACGGTAAAACCGTGGCGGCGATGGACGTGCTGGCGCCGGGGATTGGCGAAATCATCGGTGGCTCTCAGCGCGAAGAGCGTCTGGAACAACTGGACACCCGTCTGGAAGAAATGGGGCTCAGTAAAGAGGACTACTGGTGGTATCGCGACCTGCGTCGTTACGGCACCATCCCTCATTCAGGTTTCGGCCTCGGTTTTGAACGTTTGATTGCTTATGTAACCGGTGTACAAAATGTGCGCGATGTTATTCCGTTCCCGCGCACACCACGCAGCGCCACCTTCTAAGCAAAAAATAACATAAGAAAAACAGATATATGTAGTAAGAAGGGCACCTTATTGGTGCCCTTCTTATTTTGTTTTAGACGTTGCTCACAAAGTTCCCTGATTTTTACAAATTGAAACACATATTTTCCAATGGTTACTCGAATTAGAAATTAGTATCATTTAAAGGGTAGATTAACGCGCGGGTGAATGGAAAACTGCGTGCAGACACAGGAAGACAACTGTATTCGCAATAAAGTTCCGTTAAGGTTTTTTTACTGTGATCCAGATGTCTTAATAACACCAATGAGGGTAATTAATAATGATGAAGCGCAACGTTCTTGCAGTGGTAATCCCTGCTCTGTTGGCTGCCGGCGCAGCTAACGCGGCTGAAGTGTACAACAAAGACGGCAACAAGCTGGACCTGACCGGTAAAGTTGTTGGCCTGCACTACTTTAGTAACGACAAAGATAACGATGGTGACCAGAGCTATGTGCGTCTGGGTTTCAAAGGCGAAACCAAGATCAACGACGATCTGACTGGTTATGGCCGTTTCGAGTACAACTTTAATGCAAATCGTACAGAAGAAATTGAACAACGCCATAATCCATCTACTCAGGCGGGTAATACGCGTTATGCTTATGCTGGCTTAAAACTCGGTGATTTTGGTTCCATTGATTACGGTCGTAATCGTGCTATTGGTTATGATGGTATTTCTTACACCGACGTATTGCCTGAGTGGGGTGGTGACCAGTCCAACACTGATACAATCACTGGCCGTAATGCTGGCGTAGCAACCTACCGTAACAAAGACTTCTTCGGTTTAGTTCAAGGTTGGGACTTTGGTCTGCAATATCAAGGTAAACATGAAGACTCTACAAGACGTTCCAAACAAACCGGTGATGGCTGGGGTGTCTCTTCTTCTTATACCTCTCCTGTTGGTGTTGGTGTAATTGCTTCTTATGAATCTGTAGACCGTACAAATCTTCAGCTCGCTGATAGTCATGGTAGCAAGGCTGATGTTTGGGCTACTGGCCTGAAATATGATGCAAACAATGTTTATGTAGCTGTGACTTATGGCGAAGCTCGTAACCTGAGTGTTATCGATAGCGCTGCGACTTCTTTTGCTCCAGCAACAAGCACTGCTGATAAGACTAAAATCTTTGAAGCTGTTGCACAATATACGTTTGACTTCGGTTTGACACCTTCATTAGGCTACGTTACAGCTAAAGCGAAGGATGATTCAAACGGCAACAATGATTACATCACTAAATATGTTAGCTTGGGTGCAAACTATGCATTCAACAAAAACATGGCGGTTTATACCGAATATGATATCAATCTGTTAGATAGCAACAACAAATACAGTCTCGCTAACGATGACCGCGTTGCTGTTGGTATTGTTTACCAGTTCTAATCTAAACAGGCTGGCTATTGTTGCATGATTTTATTGTAGCAATATCATCTATACCGTCGATTAATGTATTTTGGTCGGCGGTTTTTTCTTGAACGCCTGAAATAGCCTTCATATTTATTATACATAGGCATGACGTAACAAAAATCCCCCCGTTTGAATACATTTCATCGTCCATCTAAACTATTACCGCCACATGGCAGAAAAATTTATTTTTTATTAAATTAAAACAATAAATTACTACTCCAATTATAAGCCACAACCCACATTAATGAGCAAAACTCCATCACTTACATGTCGAATATATTGCTTTTTTATTTCATTTTTATAAAAAGCAATATGATATTAACTTTTGGATACGCGTTTTTTTTAAATGTTTCTATTTGATCATGTCAGTAGCATATTCATTGTAGATAAACCCTATACCTGATGAAACACTGCCTGCGGACACAGAACGACACCTGCTTAGACGAGAAGTTCCTTACAGATTTTTCTGTAATACCAGCGCAGGTGATATAACACAACGAGGGTATTGATAATGATGAAGCATAATATTCTGGCAGTGGTAATCCCGGCGCTGTTGGCCGTTGGTGCAGCTAACTCGGCTGAGATCTATAACAAAGATGGCAACAAGCTGAATCTTAACGGTAAGATTGACGGCTTACATTACTTCTCCAAAGATAATACCGGTAACAACAATGGTGACCAAAGCTATGTTCGCCTTGGCTTCACTGGTGAAACCAAGATCAACAGTGATGTGACCGGTTACGGTCGTTTTGAATATCAGTTTAACGCCAATCGCAGCGAAGAAAGAGAAAGCCTAAATAACAGTGCCGCTGGTCAGACTCGTTACGCTTATGCAGGCCTGAAACTTGCCGATTTCGGCTCTATCGACTATGGCCGTAACCGCAACGTATCTTACGACGGTATGTCCTACACCGACGTACTGCCGGAATGGGGTGGTGACTCATCTTACACTGATGGCTTTACAGGCCGTAACTCTGGTGTTGCCAACTATCGAAATAAAAACTTCTTTGGTCTGGTTGACGGTCTGAATTTTGGTCTGAGCTATCAGTCTGCTCATTCTGATTCGAGCAGTATTAGAAAAGATACTGGTGCTGGCTGGGCCATGTCGACCTCCTATAATTCACCACTTGGCATAGGTATTACTGGATCTTATGGTCACGCTAACCGTACAACCACTCAGACAACTGATGGTCATGGCCCCGATACTGAAATGTGGGCAACTGGTCTGAAATATGATACCAACAACATCTATATAGCTGCTACCTACGGTGAATATCGTAACATGACCTATATCAACAGCTATAAATTTAACCTCGGTGCATCCACTATGCCGACATCTAACGCCTTTGACAAAACCAAGGTGTTTGAAGCGGTTGCCCAGTACAACTTCGACTTCGGCTTAAAGCCATCTATCGCTTACGTATCAGCTAAAGTAGAAAATGATACTGCAGCCACCGCCATGGCTAACACTAGCGGTTACTTGGACAAGTACGTCAGTCTGGGTCTAACCTATTCCTTCAATAAAAATTTCTCGACTTATACAGAGTATGACATCAACCTGATGGATAGCGATAACATCTACCGACAAGCAACCAACGACCGCGTTGCCGTAGGTATGGTCTACCAGTTCTAATTGCTTTTGCTTTATTGAGTACCTGTGTCAAGCCGGGAACCCTCTCTCCCGGCTTTTTACATTCATGAATACTTACCACGTACCGCTTTTATCACACCGCTCTGCCATGCCGCCCTGCCCCAACCTTTCTCATAAGGTATTTGTACCATCACTTTATCTTCTGCCATTATTTCCGTTTCTTTTGATGCAAACGGTTGGCAAAGCCAGACGCTGGCGTTAACCTGCTATTTCTGTTTATTCTCTGTCATGGATTACTTCGCAATGTTTGAAAAAATCTCTGCCGCACCTGCCGATCCGATTCTGGGTCTGGCTGATTTGTTTCGCGCTGATGAGCGTCCTCACAAGATCAATCTGGGAATCGGGGTCTATAAGGATGAAACCGGTAAAACCCCTGTACTCACCAGCGTAAAAAAAGCAGAACAACTGTTACTGGAAACAGAAACCACTAAAAACTACCTGAGCATTGACGGCATCCCGGAATTCGCCCGCTGCACTCAGGAGTTGTTGTTCGGCAAGCAGAGTGAAATCATTGCGAATAAACGCGCACGGACCGCACAGACGCCGGGCGGCACCGGTGGTTTGCGTGTGGCGGCCGACTTCATCGCCAGCCAGACCAGCGCCAAACGCATTTGGGTCAGCAACCCGAGTTGGCCGAACCACAAAAATGTTTTCTCGGCCGTCGGCCTCGAAGTCTGTGATTACACGTACTATGATGCCGTTAACCACAAGCTGGATTTTGACGGGTTGCTGAGCAGCCTCAGCGAGGCTCAGGCTGGTGATGTGGTCCTGTTCCACGGCTGTTGTCATAATCCGACCGGTATTGATCCGACCAAAGAACAGTGGGAACAGCTGGCCGCACTGGCGCTGGATAAAGGCTGGTTACCGCTGTTTGACTTTGCCTATCAAGGTTTTGCCCGCGGTTTGGATGAAGATGCCGAAGGTCTGCGTATTTTCGCCGCCAAACACCAGGAACTCATCGTCGCCAGTTCTTACTCCAAGAACTTTGGCCTGTACAACGAGCGTGTCGGCGCCTGCACTATCGTAGCGGCAGACGCAGCAGTTGCAGATACGGCATTCAGCCAGGTCAAAGCGGGGATCCGTGCCAACTACTCCAACCCACCGTCACACGGTGCGGCCGTGGTGGCGACGGTGCTGTCCAATGAATCGCTGCGTAATATCTGGGAACAGGAATTAACCGCGATGCGTGAGCGCATTCAACGTATGCGTCATTTGTTCGTCAGTACCTTGCAGGAAAAAGGCGCGAATCAGGATTTTTCCTTCATCATCAACCAGAATGGCATGTTCTCCTTCAGCGGGTTGAATAAGGACCAGGTACTGCGTCTGCGCAATGAATTTGGTATTTACGCCGTGAACTCAGGCCGAATCAACGTAGCAGGTATGACACCGGAAAATATGGCGCCGCTGTGCGAAGCCATTGTCGCCGTACTGTAATGTGGATGACGCCCGCGGCCTTTTAATGTCACCATAGAAAGGTCAGCGCACCGGTTTAATGCCAGTCAGTCAGAGCCTATCCCACCAGGCTCTTAATCCTGACTGGCAATCCTGACTGGCATTGTTTTGTTCGTTTTTTACATTCTACGTCTGCGCTACACCACGCTGTCAGTATTCACCGATATGTTACGAGGTCTGGGCGCGTCCTAACGAGGAATCATCCTCTTGGGCGCTTACTTTGAGTGCCCGACTTACCCGCCCCTGTGCGGGTCGATGCCTTGCCTGTGTTTGCCGGCATGGCTTGAGCCGGTTTGGCATTGCCTGGCCCACGCGGGGTTTGACCATTACCGCGCTGATAATTGATATCACTATGTCGGGTCAGCGCCGGCCTTGCACCCTTGCCGGAGGCCCGAGCCGTACGTTCGCCGCGGCTTTCTGCCGGGACCAGACACTCGGTGCCGGAACCAATCAGATAGCCTTTGCCCATGCCCAGCAACGCTTCACGAATAATCGGCCAGCCTGCCGGATCGTGGTAGCGCAGAATCGCCTTGTGCAGACGGCGGCGGCGCTCGCCCTTGGCCACAAACACGTCGCCATCGGTCCGGCTCAGTTTGGAAAGTGGGTTTTTCTCGGTGTAATACATGGTGGTCGCGTTGGCGAGCGGCGATGGATAGAAGTTTTGCACCTGATCGAGCTTGAAGCGGTTTGACTTGAGCCACAGGGCCAGGTTCACCATGTCGTCATCGGTGGTGCCAGGGTGCGCAGCAATAAAATACGGGATAAGGTACTGCTCTTTGCCCGCCTCTTTCGAGAACTTGTCAAACAGCGCCTTGAACTTGTAGTAAGTCCCCATACCCGGCTTCATCATCATCGCGAGCGGGCCCTCTTCGGTGTGCTCCGGCGCAATCTTGAGATACCCCCCCACATGATACCTGGCGAGCTCACGCACATAGCGCGGATCTTCCACCGCAAGGTCATAGCGCACGCCGGAGGCGATCAGGATCTTCTTGATGCCTTTGAGGTCGCGCGCCTTGCGATAAAGATTGATGGTCGGCGTGTGGTCAGTGTTCATATGCGGGCAGATGCCCGGCCAAACGCAGGAAGCACGGCGACAGGTTTGCTCTGCTCTCGGGCTTTTGCAGCGCAGCTTGTACATATTGGCGGTCGGGCCGCCGAGATCGGAGATGACGCCGGTAAAACCCGGCACTTTGTCGCGGATCTCTTCGATTTCCGTCAAGATCGACGCTTCCGAACGGCTCTGGATAATACGCCCTTCGTGCTCGGTGATGGAACAGAACGAGCAGCCGCCAAAACAACCACGCATGATGTTGACCGAGGTCTTGATCATGTCATAGGCCGGGATCTTCTCCTTACCGTAAGCCGGGTGCGGCACCCGCTGGTACGGCAGGCCAAACACCCCGTCCATTTCGTCGGTTTCGAGCGGGAATGCCGGCGGATTAACCCAGATGATGCGATCGCCGTGTGCCTGAGCCAGCGCCCGGGCGCAACCAGGGTTGGTCTCGTGGTGCAGGATGCGCGACGCATGGGCATAGAGCACCTTGTCTTCTTTGACCCGCTCAAAAGCCGGCAACTTGACGTAGGTTTTCTCCCAGGGCTTGGGTTTGGCCGGCTGAACCCGCACCGGTCTGGCTTCTTGTGCGGCCGGTGCGGCGTCGCTGGCATCGTCCGAGCAGGGTGCCCCTTCCATGTAAGGATTGGGGATAGGGTCGATACGGCCAATCTGATCGAGCTTGCTCGAGTCGACTCCGCTCCAGCCCGGCAGCGGCTCGCGGCGGATGACGGCGGTGCCGCGAATGTCCTGCATGGTTTCGATGCTTTCGCCTGCGGCGATACGATGCGCCACGTCGATAAGCGGTCGCTCGGCGTTGCCGTAAATCAGAAGGTCGGCTTTGGCATCAAACAGGATGGAGCGGCGAATCGTTTCGGACCAATAGTCATAATGGGCGATACGGCGAAGCGAAGCCTCAATGCCGCCGATGATGACCGGTATCTCCTTGTAGGCCTCCTTGCAGCGCTGGGTATAGACCAGCGTTGCGCGATCGGGCCTTTTGCCGGCGACGTTGCCGGGGGTATAAGCATCATCGTGGCGCAGCTTTTTATCCGAGGTGTAGCGATTGATCATCGAGTCCATATTGCCTGCCGTTACCCCAAAAAAGAGGTTAGGCTTGCCCAGACGCATAAAGTCCGCTTTGGAGGACCAATCCGGCTGCGCGATGATACCGACCCGAAAGCCCTGGGATTCGAGCATACGGCCAATCACTGCCATCCCAAAACTCGGGTGATCCACGTAAGCATCACCGGTTACCAGAATGATGTCGCAACTGTCCCAGCCGAGCTTGTCCATCTCGTTGCGCGACATGGGCAGAAAGGGCGCGGTACCATAGCATTCAGCCCAATAGCGGGGATAGGAAAAGAGCGGGGTTATCGGTTGCATTTTGACCACCTGGAAAATTCTGGTCGCGCATTATACCGGCTGGCAAGGGTTGCGGCGATGGCTTTTTATCCCTGTACATCGTGGAAATTAGCGAAACGGGAGCAACAGGCGGAATCGCTTGTTTTGTCAGTTATAAAGAGGGTGGGTTTCCCAGTGTCTGCGAGAGAATCCACAAAAATACTATTTCCACAAAAACACAGCATGAGAAAACGGACAAAAAATAATGCCAGTCAGGTTCACTGGCTGGCATTAGGCAGACTCGCAGGCCTTTTTATTGCGTTGATACGCAAATCACTCGGTATCACGCACAAACGGATTGGTACGACGCTCTTCACCGAAGGTAGACATCGGCCCGTGGCCCGGAATAAACGCGATATCATCACCGAGAGGAAATAACTTATTGCGGATGGATGCTATCAGTGCCTGGTGATCGCCCTGCGGGAAATCGCTACGTCCCACGCCGCCACGAAAAATGACATCCCCGACCTGAGCGAAACGCGATAACTTATCCACGAACACCACATGCCCCGGTGTATGCCCAGGGCAATGCAGAACAGACAACTCTGACTCGCCAAGGGTGATGGTATCGCCGTCCTCCAGCCAACGCGTCGGCGTCAACGGCGGGCAATCACTCAAACCAAACATGCGGCTCTGGGCCGGTAATCCGTCAAGCCAGAACGCGTCGGCACGTTGCGGGCCGACAATCGGCGCCTGGAAGTGCTCAGCCAGCGCCACCGCAGCGCCCACATGGTCCAGATGACCATGCGTCAACAAAATCTGGGTTATCGTCACCCCCGCCTGCGCAACGGCCTGTTTGATTTTGTCTGCTTCGCCGCCAGGATCGACAATAGCGGCCTGCAAGGTTTTCTCGCACCATAACAGGGTGCAATTTTGACCGAAGGCCGTAACAGGAATAATTTGGTACTTCATACCACTCCGTCTTTACTCCAAATCCTTATTCGAGGGAAAACACTCCGCCCCGCCTATCTATCCCCTGTATTACCAGGTACGGATCGCGCCGGTATCGATGTGCACGAAATTGCTCTGCGGATAATAGCCAACGCCACCGGCACGCATTTTTACCGCTGCTTTGCGTATATTCGCCAGTTGGACGCCTTCAATATGGAAATCCATGGCCTTACCCAAGGTATGATAGCTCTGTTTCGCCACGCCCTTACTGTGCGACCGCAGATCTTCATTGGTGCTGTAAGAACGGTAACCCGAGATCAGCTGTACCGGCTTGGTCGTACCTAACATCACCTGCAGGCGGTAGAGCTGATCAAACAGCGAGGGGTCGATGGTTTTAACTTTATTTGCCCGATAATCACGGAAAAAGTGGTTCAACCGGGAGAGTTCTTCTTTGTTATAGCGACGGCCATCAAAGAATTCGACTTTAATGCGTTCACCGGTGTTGAGATTGTTTAATGTCAGAATGCGCGGACGAGCCGTAGATAATGAAGCGAATGACTGACCCGGCAAGAGTGCTATCCCTAACGCTGCGCCGCCGAGCGCCAGCCATTTGCGTCGATGATTATCAATGTATTCCATAAAGATCGCGTACCCTGGGCTAAAAAAGCGAAGAGAAAAACAACAAATGAAGCGGTACGTAAAAGCACCGCTTTGCACCTTAACTGCCTGAGAGTAGCCCGTCAACCCACGTGATTGAGGCTATTATGCGCCGCCGCCGCGGTTTTCGCTCTGCCCGCTTATCGACGTAATCCGGGAATTGCCCGGATTACGGATAGTTACTGTAATAATAATCCGGCTCGGGACAATGCCAGCGCACCGGTTTTTACCGTATCATCATAATTGTAAATATCTGTGCGGAACTGTGGCTTACCGTCATCGGCCACCCAGGCGGTGAGATAATAGAAATTCACCGGCACGCGTTGGCGCACAGCGACATAGGTGGTATTCCCCTGCTCCAGCGTTGACGAGATACGAGCATTGTTCCAGCCGGCATCCTGCAACAATAATGCCGCCAGCTCCGACGCTTTATTGACGCGCACGCATCCCGAACTCAACGCCCGAATATCTTTCTGGAACAGATTGTGGTTCGGCGTGTCATGCAGATAGATAGAGTCCGTATTAGGCATATTGAACTTGTAGCGCCCCAGAGAATTACTGTCTCCCGGTGCCTGACGCAAACGATATGGGAAGTTACCGGCCGACATCATCGGCCAGTCGATCATTGACGGGTCAATGGGCTGGGCGCTGTCGGTCCAGCCTGATAACACGGTGTAACCGTGGCGCTGCAAATACCCCGGGTCTTGAATCACTTTAGGAATAATATCCTGACGGGTCAGCGTGGTGGGCACATTCCAGGGCGGATTCATCACCACATTGCTGAGCGAACTGCTCATCAGCGGCGTTTTTCGTTTAGGCTGGCCGACAATCACCCGCGACGACAGGATCTCCGCGCCATTCTGGTAATAGCTAAGCGAATAATTGGGGATGTTCACCACAATGCCGCTGCTGACTTTATCCGGCACCAGGCGCAGGCGCTGGATATTCAACGCCAGCAACGCCGCGCGCATCTGCGAAGACACATTGAGCCAGTCCCGCGTGCGTTTGCCAATGACACCGTCGTCTTGCAGACCTTGTGAATGCTGAAAACGTTTTACGGCCTCCACCATTTCGCCGTCATAACGCAATGCGGCTGTATTGCCGGCGGCCGTCGCATCGTTAAACAGCGGCATAGCCGCGCTATCCTGACTCAGCATTCCGGTTCGCAACAAAATTTCTTGCAATACCGGCAGCGCATTACTTTCATCGCCGGGGCGTAATGAATCCGCCAACACCAGTTTCGGCCAGGGGCGATTATCCGTCAGCATGTTTTTCAATGCCGTGTGCATTTTTTCATACTGAGAATGACGAGGCGCCAGTGAGGCAATAAACGCCGCACCATTGCCGGAGGTTATCGCCTGCTGCCACTGTTCAATCATCGCCGCCGACGGCGCCGCCAGCTTATAAGGAACGCTGCCATACAGCCAGTTGCCGCCGTTTTTTTCTACCCCGGCAACAAATTGGAGATAGCCCAACATGGCATCTGATAACACCACATCGCGGGAAAAACCGCTTAATTTTGGATCGGTCAGCCAGGTCACCCAGGTGTTAAATTGCGGTTGTACCCCAGAGAGCGCCACTTCCGCCAGTTGTTGCTGAAAAGCTTTAACTAACTGGGTATCACTCCACATCGGCCGACTATGTTGGCGCGCATAAAGTGTGGTCAACTCGCCGAGATAATAAGGCGTAATACCGGCAGGCAAACCGCTTGTAACAGAGGAGTGATTTTTTATCGACGCCGACGCCGCCACACTGCCGGGCGCCGCCGATGAAGCCGCCTGAACAGAAAACGAACTCAACACGCTACCCAGCCAAATCGAACCGGCTACGCCCAAAAGCAGTTTTTGTGTATTTCGTTTAACTACCAACATCCATTTATCCCCTGTACATAAAATGACACTGCTTTTATTACACCGTGTTTTATCTACCGGCCTGTTTCTGTCGGCCAATACGGTTTTCGCACCCGGTATTTCAAATACCGCTCTGCGCGTTACAACAAATCTGCGCGTTACAACAAACGGCAATCATTACGCCCCGGAGTTATCCATCCTGTCGTGCGGCTCTACATCACGAAAAATGGTGGGATGCAACGCTGGCTTATTCTGATTTTACGGCGCGACAGGGGAAATAACGAGACCTGATGCACCGGTAATTTAAATATCATACCGTCAGTTATCACGTTTTTCTTCACTCATGTTGCATACCGGGCACGCGCAATCTAGCTTGAACAGGAGATAGCCAGATGTTTTCCCCAGTCTGGCGGCAAACCGGCCAAATCAGCCCTTTCGGGTTGATCATCATACGGCTGACACAAGGTTTGATGCAGGCGGGCAAGCAAACCGACATCCCCCGTCTCAGCCCGTTCAATCGCCTGTTGCGCCAGATAGTTACGCAAGATATAACGCGGGTTGGCCAGCTTCATCTGTTGCTGACGCGCAGCATCGTCGGTGCTTTCCAGCATCAGCCGTTGGCGATACAAACTGAACCATTCATCAAACGCCGCCCTATCGATAAACACGTCCCGTAATGGTGAGTGGCGGCTATGCTGTTCCGTTTCCGACAACAACCGAAAAATATGGCTATAGTCGGCTTGTTCCCGCGTCATCAGTTGTAATAATCCGACTAACACATCATTGTCTTGCGCCAGCGGCGTAGTAAACCCCAGTTTGGCGCGCATCAATTCGCCGAACCGTTGCATCAACGCCGGCTCATAGCGATTCAGCGCTTGCTGTAGCTTATCTGCGGATATCAATCCCGAGAGGGTCTGTGCCAAGCGATGTAAATTCCACAAAGCCACCGCCGGCTGATTATCAAACGCGTAACGTCCCTGATGGTCTGAATGATTGCAGATATAACCGGGCTGATAGTCATCCATGAATCCGAACGGGCCGTAATCAATCGTCAGGCCAAGAATAGACATATTGTCGGTATTCATGACGCCGTGTGCAAAGCCCACCGCTTGCCAGTGGGCAATCAGCCTTGCGGTCCGCTCCACAACATCGTTGAACCACAGATAAAAGCGATCAATCTCCTGCTGCCAGTGCGGCCAATGGCAGGCAATCACGTACTCGGCCAACTGACGAACTTTTTCAGGCTCACGACGATAATAAAAATGCTCGAAATGACCGAAACGGACATGGCTGTCCGCGACCCGCAATAACATCGCCCCCCGCTCCTCTTGTTCACGCTGAACGGGGTGGTCGCTGGCGACGATCGTCAAGGCTCGCGTGGTGGGAATATTAAGATGATGTAACGCTTCAGAAGCCAGAAACTCACGCACAACAGAACGCAGCACCGCCCGCCCGTCACCCATACGTGAATAAGGGGTCAATCCCGCCCCTTTGAGATGCCAGTCTTGTGTTCGACCATCGGCCAGTTGCTGCTGTCCAAGTAAAATCCCGCGTCCGTCTCCCAATTGCCCGGCCCAGACGCCGAACTGATGGCCGCTGTATACCTGAGCCAACGGCGCCATTCCCGGCAATGTTTTTTCCCCGCTCCAGATACGGCGGTTATCCCCCTCAAAGTAGTCAGCGGATAACCCCAGCGTCTCGGCCAAGGGGGCGTTGTAATAAAGCAAACGCGCCCCGTGTAATGGCGTGGGCGTCAGTTCGGTATAAAAACCCGGCAATTGTTGATGATAGTGGTTATTGAACAGCAGGTGATGTGGCATAACTCCCCCTTTTCTCCTCAGTGTAGAACTGCATCAGGAGAATTAACACGGAGTAACCACAGGGGCATTAACCGATATTCCTTGCCTACCTCAGCTTGCAGGTTAAGTTGCGTTGTTCAACACGCGAGCGTGTTGCCCTGCAACTCGAATTATTTTGGGTGTAGCAACAATCAGCCAGAAAAACATACCGTGCACGCGGCACAAAAACAGCAGGCACCGACGGTTGTCGAGCGCCTGTATCAGCCAACCCTTAACTGTAACAAGCCACCGGAATTAACACAGTCTCCAGCGATTCCGGAGACAAAGACGGCCATAATTGCCCCTGAACGGCATTAATATCAAGCTCGAGCGCCCTCTCAAAACCGGCAACCGTATCCACCCCTTTCGCGACTACATTCAGTGAAGGGCACTGTTTTTTCATCGCATGTAACATGGGGTTAATAATAGAAACCGAGACAGGTCGCGTTAATAGTTTACCGATAAATGCTGCGTCCATTTTTACGCTGGAAATAACGCCATCATAAAATGGCTTCATATTTACGTTACCGGCACCAAAATTATCCAACCACAAATGAAAAGATTGGCTTAATTTCATCAGCAGAGCATTATCTCGCCCACACGATATATCGGGGAAATTTTCATTGATTTCAAGTTGCAGAAAAGAGAGTGAGCGGAATTCACGCCCCAGCGACGTATCGTCAACCAGAAATTCCGTCAATGTATGATCGATTTTCAACACAACGGCGATACGATGATTGATAAACCATGCTGATTTATCCTTCAAGATCGCCAGTTGCTCTCTCAGCAGCGTTTGCTTCTGCCGATGACTCAACACCCCCAGGAGAATATTCTGGGGTATGGACAGCCCGGCTTCGCTCTGAAAGCGGCCGTTCATCTCCAGTGCTAGTAACCGTGAATCAAGGCGATAAATCGGAGAAAAATGGTACTGACTGACATAGTCAACTTCAAGTTGGATACGCATAGTGTTATAGCCAGAGTTAAAAGATTAAACCCGCCGTAACGAGCCGTCAGGCAGGAAAACATGCCTGACCAGATCCTATTCGCTGCTACCACTCCTGACACATTAAGAGAAATTAATAATAATCAAACGAAGTGCGTACTTTATCGACTCAGCCCGCCAGCATCCGTAAGAAAATATAATAAATTGCTCTCATCCTTTTTCACGCGAATACCATTTGGTTACTGCCAAAACCAACGCTAATCTATAATTTGCCTCTACCGGAAAACAATCCGTTTTTCATTTTTCAGACAAAGCCCTAATACAGATTTCAAATTATTAACGAATGCTTTCCGACAACCAGACAATTAATGTGTTTATTTCGTGATGATGTTGAGGGTAATCCGTCTGTAATTGCTCGCCGACTGTGACCAATGCAACAGGCCGCAGTCAGGCGGCCAAAAATCAGATACGGCGGGCCTGCCAGTAGGCCCGTTTCCAGTAAACGTTGTTTAGCGACGAGCGCATCACCCCGCGGCTGGTCGAAGCATGAATAAACTGGTCATGGCTATCATAGATGCCGACATGCAGCCCATTCTCACCGCTACCGGTACGGAAAAAGACCAGATCGCCCGGCAGCAGGTCACCACGATCGACACGCGTGCCGACTGCCGTCTGCTCCTCGGTCGAACGCGGCAACGTCAGGCCGAATCTATCTCGAAACGTCAGATAAACGAAACCAGAGCAATCAATGCCATCGTGATCCAGCCCGCCATAGCGGTATGGTGTACCATGCCACTGTGCCAGTTGCTCATGCAGTTGCGCGCTCACCTCACTGGTATCACCCAAGCGGGTACTTTGCGGCACATGGCTACTACACCCTGCCAGAAACAATGCCACCAGTATTAGCCAGACTCTCCAGAACCTCATGCGCTTATACTCACCATTGACGGGATCGCCCCACAAAACCGAATTACGTCATATTATCATTTACGCTTTGACGTTAATCGCCAGAAAACAGAGAGTTTTTCTGCCATAACGCCAGATTACGGTGAATATCGCCGCTATATCGCAGGCATACAGTCGGTAACAACGCATCACCCGTCCGCTGCGTTATCCTCTATGGGGCATTATTCCTGTTGCGCCAGCATCCAGTGCCGCCCTTCCAGCACATAATCCGTAAATGCCACGCCAAACACCGCAGATAGCCTATCCGGTTGCATCACATCGGCGACCGTTCCCTGCGCCGCCACCTCACCAGCGGACATCAGCCAGACACGATCGGCATGATGCAAGGTATGATTCAAGTCATGGCCTGAAGCTATCACCGTCAGCCCCGCCCGACATAACTCCGCCAGCAATGAATCCAGCGCAACACGTTGGGCAATATCCAGACTGGCGACGGGTTCATCCAGCAGTAATAACCGGGCTGACGGATTCAGTGTCGGCCAGGCCTGCAACAACACCGCCGCCAGCCTGACGCGCTGCCATTCGCCGCCGGATAGCCGGGTCAGCGGGCGTCGCAATTTATCCGCCAACGATAGCCGCTCCGTCAGCCGCTGCACAACCGTATCCACCGCATGAGCATCACCAGATGAGGGTTGATGCAACTGCAAATACTGAAACACCGGCATCAGCGCCAGTGCGCGGTGATGTTGCGGCAGATACGCCCGCACCCTCGCCAGCTCACCCGCCGCCCAGTCCGCTATCGGCCGCCCAAGCAGCTGCGCCTCGCCTTCCCCCGGCTGCAAACCGGCCATCAATGCCAGCAACGTACTCTTACCCGCGCCATTAGGACCAATAATATGAACCTGTTCACCGGGATAACAGTTAAGACACACCGAAGATAGCCGCCCGGCGACACTGACATTTCGCAGACTGAGTAAGGGTTGAGCCGTCACGATTACTGCGCCAGCGCCTGTTCAACGGCTTTGATAATCACGCTGTCATCCGGCGTCATATCAGGTGAAAAGCGCGCTATCACCTCACCACGGCGATTAATCAAAAATTTTTCAAAATTCCACAGAATATCGCCAGGATGTACGGGCGCCTGGCCTTTGCTGACGCGGCGCTCATAAAATTCACTCCCCTGCGGCCGCAACGCTTGCGGTTGTGACTGAATCAATGCCTGATACAAGGGGTGGCGATCACTGCCGTTGACCGCTATTTTGCCAAACATCGGAAACTGTACGCCGAAAGTCCCGCGGCAAAACGCGCTTATCTCCTCGTTGCTGCCCGGCTCTTGCCCGGCAAATTCATTGGAAGGAAAACCCAATACGGCAAACCCGCGATCACGATACGTTTCGTACAGATTTTCCAGGGCTTCATATTGCCGGGTCAGCCCACACTGCGAAGCGACATTCACTACCAGCAGCACGTTATTACGCCAGTTTTCCAGTGTTGTCTGACGGCCATCGATGGTTTGCAGGGGAATTGCGTAGATGTCATTGCTCATTGTCTGTTCCTGTTATTCAAACTACTTATCATTGTCGAACTGCCTATCGTCGCGAACCGGCGTGTCCGCCGGTCGACGTTGTTAGCAGGTCGATGTTGTTAGCCGGTCGACGTATGCACCTGAATGATTGCGCCTTATCGCTGTATCCTCGTAGGAATCACACCTGATGGCGCAACAACAGCCAGATAAACCAGGGAGCCCCCAGTGTGGCGGTCACTACACCGACCGGCAGTTCTGCCGTCGCCAGCACAGTGCGCGCCAGCGTATCCGCCAGCATCAGCACAACAGCACCGGCCAGGCCGCATCCGGTTAATAGATAGCGCTGATCGGTCAACCCGCACAAGCGCAAAATATGCGGGATAACCAGGCCGACAAAACCGATCACGCCGGCCAGCGCCACACTAAGGCCAACCAGCGCGCCCATTGCCAGAACCAGCGCATTGCGCCAGTACAACACCGCAACCCCTAACTGCCGGGCCGCCGATTCGCCCAACGCCAGTTGGTTGAGCACGCCGCCACAGCGCGCCAGCCACACCAGTAGAGGTAATATCAGCAGCATTAACCCGCCGTAGCGCCAATCCACACCGCTGAATCCGCCCATCATCCAATACATTAACTGGCGCAGATCAACGCTGGTACTGAAATAGACCGCCCAAGTCATCAAGGCGCTGCAAATAATGCCGAGGGCGACGCCAATAAGCAGTAACCTGGCGTTAGAAACCCCGGCCCGGGAAAAGTGCAGCAACAGCAACGTCACCAGCAACGCACCGGCAATAGCGCATACACTGAGGCTCCAGACCGGCAACGCGCCTTGCCCGAGCAACACCGCAACGACCAGCGCCACGCCCGCACCGTTGGAGACGCCAAGCAGCCCCGGCTCAGCCAACGGGTTATCGAATACGGCCTGCATAACCGCGCCGCCCATTGCCAACCCTGCCCCCACCAGCATCACCGCCAGCGTACGCGGCAGCCTGAGCTGCCAGATAAAGAGTGAAGACTCAGGATCCAACCAATGCGTCGGCCCAATCCAGCGTTCGCCGGCACACAGACTCACCACAATACCGGATACCAGCAACAGCCAGAGAACCAGCAGGCGCTGGCGATCTCGCTGTTGCTGACGTTGTTTCAGTTGGGTATAGCCTAACGGGGTTAATTGCATGAGAAAGCCTGCAATAAAAAAGTCGGATAATGACTCATGATGCGTATATCCACAGTGATATCAAGCTGATGCGGGAAAATTCCGCTAAAGAATGGAAGACGGCTCGAAAAATCCGCCGCAAAGAACGGCGACGAATACCCATCGAGGTAAGGTATGAAATGTGATTACCCCATCCAATTTGATTATTTTTCGATCTATCAAATCTCAACTACCCTAATAGAAGACCATCACCGATCATCCCACGAGGTAATATTATGCTGGTATCTTTTTTGCGCAGGCTGTATCGCGCCCGACGTAAAGACAAACACCGAGATAGCGCCGCCACCCACACCTGCGTCGAATGCGAATACAGCTTCTACAACCACGAAGCCTGCCTGCCGTTCGACCAGCTCGAAGAGTGTTTACGCGCCCGTCGTGATGCGCTGATGCAGGAACGCCCGCCGGTAGCCGAATCGATGCCCAGCATCATTCATCCACGCCGGGCGGGCAAATCATCAGATTCAGGTTGACGTCGCGGCATACCGCGCAAGCCAGTTGTGGACAAACTCCACCACAACCTTACTGGCGGGGCCATAAATATGCTCATCGAACTGGCTTTGGATTTGGCTTGGCTCCAGATTCAGTTCCACGGTATGCGCGCCGTGTACGTGGGCTTCGTGAACAAAACCCGCGGCCGGATAGACATGGCCCGATGTTCCGATAGCGATGAAAAAATTCGCTTCCGACAACGCATGATAGATGCGGTCCATCCCCAGCGGCATCTCGCCGAACCACACCACATGGGGGCGCAACGGCGCCGGAAACTGGCAGCAATGGCAGCGGTCATCCACGGACACATCATCCGTCCACTCAAATACCTGCCCGCTGTGGCTGCAACGGACTTTCAGCAACTCGCCGTGCATGTGAATGATGCGCTTGTTGCCGGCACGCTCATGTAAATTGTCGATATTCTGGGTGACTAACAGAAAATGATCGCCGAGCGCCGCTTCCAGCTCCGCCAACGCCAGATGCGCCGCGTTAGGCACAATCTCCGGTTGCTGCAACTGGCGACGACGCTGATTGTAAAAGTTCTGCACCGTTTGCGGATCGCGATGAAACCCTTCCGGTGTGGCGACATCTTCCACCCGATGCTCTTCCCATAGCCCATCCGAAGCACGGAACGTGCGAATACCGGACTCAGCAGAAATCCCTGCTCCGGTAAGTACAACAACACGTGGTTTATTCACGTTTTTGACCACCAGATAATCAAGATGAAAAATGCGGGCACACAAACGCTGATGACGGAGGCGTTTTCGCTGCCGAAAACGGTGTAATCGCTGACGCGAGTGCATGTCTGCTCCTTAGCATGTTTTAAGCGCACCTCGGCAACCCACCGAGGCTTTGCTCCAGGCCCGCGCTGACCGCGGGGTATCAGTGTGCCGCCCTCAGAGTTCGGGCGGTAACGGCTGATTTATCAAGTGTAGCAATGCTGCGCCGCGCACGCCGCCCGCATCGCCATGGCGCGCTTTTTCAATGCGCGGAACACGCGCCACCGGTAACAAACTGCCGGGCAGCCGCTGAGGCAACTGCCGGTAAATTTCATCGAAATTCGACAAACCGCCGCCAAAAACAATCAGATGCGGGTCAACCAACGTTAACAGATTCCCCAGGCACACGGCCAGCAAAGCCAGATAACGCTCCACATGTTGCTGCGCCTGGGGTTCGCCGGCATAGAATGCCGCGATAATCTCCGGGGCTGATAGCGTGCAATGGTAAAAATGCGTGTATAGCCATTCGAACCCGCGCCCGGAAAGGTAGTTTTCGACACAACCACGACGGCCGCAGCCGCATGTTACCCGAGGAATGGACTCACCGAGAATATCCAGCGCATCGACCGGCAAACGGAAGTGCCCCAACTCGCCGGCAACGCCGTTCTTCCCGTGTACTACCTGGCCATTCACTACCAGACCG
Source organism: Dickeya sp. ws52 (assembly GCF_007210685.1). Classification (NCBI taxonomy): domain Bacteria; kingdom Pseudomonadati; phylum Pseudomonadota; class Gammaproteobacteria; order Enterobacterales; family Pectobacteriaceae; genus Dickeya; species Dickeya sp. ws52. The sequence continues at coordinate 147,882 of NZ_SZVX01000005.1, read as the reverse complement.
CCCCCCATGCCGGTGCCGAGAATAATCCCCAACACCACCGGGTAAACGCGAAATTCATCGTCCCAGGCTTCTGATAGCGCAAAACAATTGGCGTCATTACTGAGGCGCACTTCACGTGCCAATAACCGGCTGAGGTCGGCGCGCAACGGGCGCCCCAGGGCAGCAGGCAGATTGGCGGCAAACAAGGTGCCGTCATCCGCGCTTTCCATCCCCGGCACGCCAACACCGACCGAGCCGCGACCGCCGATCAGCGCATCGGCCTCTTGCGTTAAGCTCAGCAATGCCTGCAACAGGCAGTCATAATCGTCCCGGGGGGTGGCAATGCGTTTTTGCCAGATGCGCCGTAGCCCGGCGTCGAACACCGCCAGCTCTGTCTTGGTACCGCCAATGTCAAAACCGTAATACATAGGCGCGCCCTCAGCTTCATTCAGACAAGAGAACGGCGCCACGGCGTCCTCGCCATGACGCCGTGGATTACTGGCCGCTCAATATCCGGGCCGGGTCGATACGGCTGGCGCGGCGAGCCGGATACCAGCTGGCTATCAAACTCAACACCAGTGAGGTGCCCAACACGATGACCACATCCAGCATATGCAGTTCCGAGGGCAGAAAATCGATGAAATAAATATCGCCGGACAAAAAATGGTGACCCGTCAACGTTTCGAGACTACGGATAATCGGCGTCAATTGCAGTGTCAACACAATCCCCACCACGGTGCCGACTACGCTGCCGAGCAACCCGGCCAGTAACCCGTACCAGACAAAAATCGCACGGATCAGGCCATCGCCCGCTCCCAGTGTGCGCAATACCGCGATATCGCTGCTTTTGTCCTTCACCGCCATCACCAGCGTGGAAACGATGTTGAAACAGGCCACGCCAATCACCAGCACCATCGCCAGATACATAATGGTACGGATCATCTGAATATCGCGATACATGTAGCCGTAAGTGCCGATCCAACTACGGATATAGACAAAGCGGTTAGTCGCTTCACCCGCGTCATGCACCAGCTTCTGAGCGGCGAACACATCCTGGGCTTTGATGGCGATCCCCGTAATGCCATCGCCCAAATCCAGATACTGCTGCGCATCCGCCAGCGGCACCAGCGCCAGGCTGTGATCCAACTGACCGCTTAACTGCAATATCCCCGCCACCTGCAAGCGGATTCGCTTCGGCTGCAACAGCTTCATCTGCGGGTCGCTGTTGGGGATCATCACCGTTACCCAGTCGCCGCTTTTCACGCCCAGCGTGTCTGCCACGCCCTTACCGATAATCACTTGCTGCGTACCGGCATGAAAGCGCGACCAGGCGTTATCCTGCACGAACTGCGGCAACGCGCTGAGTTTCAGTTCCTGTTGCGGGTCCACGCCTTTGAACTGAATCGCCTTCAGGCTGGCGCCGTTCTCCAGCAACCCGGTAAAACTGACGTACGGCGCCGCCGCGGCAACGCCGGGCACTTGTTCAACCTTCGGCAGCAGCGGCTGCCAGTTTTTGAACGGCTGCTCGCCGGCTTCAATCTCGCCATGCGGAACGACAGCCAAAATACGGTTGTTGAGTTCGCGCTCGAAACCGTTCATCGCACTCAGGCCGACGATCAATACCGCCACGCCCAGCGCAATGCCGAGGGTGGAGATGACCGAAATCAACGACACCATACCGCTGCGACGACGGCCGCGGCTAAAACGCAACCCAACCAGCAGCGAAAGCGGAGGAAAGGTCATTGCGACGCCCCCATCAGGGTTAACTCCTGCTGCAACTGGCCGTCGCGCATTTCCAACTGCCGGCCGAGACGGCCGGCCAGACGCAGGTCATGCGTCACCACCAAAAATGCCGTCCCCTGACGGACGTTCAGCTCGCCCAACAGTTCAAAAATCGCATCGGTAGTACGCTGATCAAGGTTGCCGGTCGGTTCGTCCGCCAGCACCAGCGATGGGTTATTCACCAGCGCACGGGCAATCGCCACACGCTGGCGCTCGCCGCCGGACAGTTCCGAGGAGCGGTGCTGACTGCGCTGCGCCAGGCCGACCGCCGCCAGCATGGTCTGCGCCCGCTCTTTGGCCTCTTTCGGCGCCACATTGCCGATCAGCAGCGGCATCGCCACATTTTCCAGCGCGCTGAAATCCGGCAGCAGATGATGAAACTGATAGATAAACCCCAGTTCGCGGTTACGCAGCGCAGCTTTCGCCGCCGCCGACAGTTGATTCAACGTCTTACCCTGAAACACCACCTCGCCGGAGGTCGGCGCATCCAGCCCGCCCAGCAAATGCAACAAGGTACTTTTACCTGAGCCGGAACTGCCGACAATCGCCATCATTTCGCCTTTCTGCATGTCGAACGACACATCACGCAGCACATCGGTAGACAGGTTGCCTTCCTGGTAGCGTTTACACAGCTGACGGCACTGTAATAAAGGTGAATTACTCATAACGTAAAGCCTCTGCGGGATGGGTGGCGGCCGCGCGCCAGGAAGGATAAAGCGTGGAAAGCAGCGCCAGCAGCATCGCCACCAGCGCAATCGCGATCACCTGCAACGGCTGAATCTGTACCGGCAGCGCGCCACCGTCAATCAACAACCCCAGCATCGGTATCAGGGTGTTCAACTGGCTGGCCAGCACCATACCCAGTATCGCGCCGACCAACGCCCCCACCACACCGGCGCCGCCGCCCTGAACCATAAAGACCGCCATGATCTGCCGCTGGGTGAGTCCTTGCGTCTGCAAAATCGCGACTTCTCCCTGTTTTTCCATCACCAGCAAACCCAGTGAAGTAATGATATTGAACGCGGCGACAGCCACAATCAGGCTCAATAACAGCCCCATCATGTTTTTCTCCATCCGGACCGCCTGGAACAACTCGCCTTTGCGCTCACGCCAGTCTTTCCATGCCGTCCCTGCCGGCAACGCCTGCTGACTCAGCGTATCCACCGTCAGCGGTTGGTCAAGCCACAGCCGCCAGCCGGTGATGCCGCCGGGCGCATAGCGCATCAGGCGCGACGCATCCTGCTGGTTAACCAACAGTTGATAACCATCCACTTCGCTGTGGGCGTAAAACGTCCCGGCGACGGTAAACAACCGTTGGCTCGGCACACGTCCCATCGGCGTCAACTGGCTGGCGCCGGTCACCATCAATCGCACGTGATCGCCCGGCTTGACGCCGAGCTGGTTGGCCAGTTGCTCACCGAGAATCACCTGATATTGACTCGGCTGCAGTTGCTGTAGCGACGCCGCCTTGGTCAAATAACTCGCCAGCGGTTCCTGCTCGTCCGGATTGATACCGAGCATCACCCCCACCGCCACGCTGCGGGCGCTTTGCAGCACGACATCGCCGGTCGTGAGCGGCGCGATACGGTTCACGCCCTTCAGCGCAGAGAGCGAAGAGGCCGGTAACGTCTGTGGATTAAGGGAGCCTTGCGGCGTCGTGATCAGGGCCTGAGGCATCAGCCCCAGAATGCTGTTTTCCAGTTCCCGCTCAAAACCGTTCATTACCGACAGCACGGTAACCAACGCCATCACGCCGAGGGTGATACCAATAGCGGATAACCAGGAAACAAACCGCCCAAAGCGGTCCGCGGCCCGCCCTCGCATATAACGCAGGCCAATAAAAAGTGCGACAGGTTGATACATGAAATCCGTCTGGATGAGGTTGCTAAAGCAAAGTGAACAAGGATAATAAAGGGTAGTATCGCTTTATGGAACCCTAAGCCCCTCTCTTCCCGACTTTTTCTTAGTGGATATCGAGACCTGATAATCGGATGATGCCTGAACAATATCGCTATACCTTGCCTGGCAAAGCCGGCGAACAACGCCTGCTTGGTCAGCTTACCGGCGCGGCTTGCGCCGTCGAATGCGCAGAAATCGTTGAACGTCATGCCGGACTGGTGGTGCTGATTACGCCCGACATGCAGAACGCCCTGCGGTTGCGTGACGAAATTCAGCAGTTTACCGGGCAACCGGTCATCACGCTGCCCGATTGGGAAACCCTCCCTTACGACAGCTTCTCACCTCACCAGGAAATTATCTCCGCCCGTTTATCCACGCTCTACCAGCTTCCCTCGCTGACGCGCGGCACCTTGATCCTGCCGGTCAATACCCTGATGCAGAAAGTGTGCCCGCACGCGTTTTTGCACGGCCATGCGTTGATGCTGAAAAAAGGGCAACGCCTGTCGCGCGATACGCTACGCAACCAACTGGAGCAGGCCGGTTACCGTAGCGTAGACCAGGTGATGGAGCACGGTGAATTTGCTACCCGCGGCGCACTGCTCGATCTGTTCCCGATGGGGAGCGAAGAGCCGTTCCGTATCGATTTTTTCGACGATGAAATCGACAGCTTGCGGTTGTTCGACGCGGATACCCAACGCACGTTGAATGAAGTCGAACACATTTATCTGTTGCCGGCGCGGGAATTTCCAACCGACAAAAACGCCATCGAGCTGTTTCGCAGCCAATGGCGCGAGCAGTTCGACGTCCGGCGCGACGCCGAGCACATCTACCAGCAAGTGAGCAAAGGAACCCTGCCCGCCGGCATCGAGTATTGGCAGCCGCTGTTTTTCAGCCAGCCGCTGCCGGCGCTGTTCAGCTATTTGCCGTCCGGTACGTTGCTGGTCAATACCGGCGACATTCAGCAGGGTGCGGAGCGTTTCTGGCAGGATGTTCAGCAGCGCCACGCCAGCCGCGGCGTCGACCCGATGCGCCCATTGTTGCCGCCGGACGCGCTGTGGTTATCCGTTGAGGGCTTTTTTGCCGAACTCAAACACTGGCCGCGGGTACAACTGCGCCAGGATACGCTGCCGGACAAAGCCGCCAACCTGAATCTGGGCTATCAGCCGTTGCCTGACCTGGCGGTCCAGCATCAGCACAAATCGCCGCTGGATACGCTGCGCCGGTTCGTCGAGCAATTTAGCGGGCAGGTGGTGTTTTCCGTGGAGAGCGAAGGTCGCCGGGAAACCTTGCAAGAGTTACTGTCCCGCATCAAGTTATCGCCAACGCCGGTAAAACGCCTTGAACAAGCCGCGTCGTCGGGTTGCTATTTGATGATAGGCGCCAGCGAGCACGGTTTTATTGATACCCTGCGTCAACGCGCGCTGATCTGCGAAAGCGACCTGTTGGGCGAACGCGTCAGCCGCCGCCGTCAGGACAGCCGCCGCACCATCAATACCGATACGTTGATTCGCAATCTGGCGGAATTGCGCCCAGGCCAACCGGTGGTACACCTTGAACACGGCGTCGGCCGTTACGCCGGGCTGACCACGCTGGAGGCCGGCGGCATCAAGGCGGAATACCTGATTCTGCATTACGCCGGCGAAGACAAGCTGTACGTACCGGTATCCTCATTACACCTTATCAGCCGTTATGCCGGCGGTGCGCAAGACAGCGCACCGCTGCACAAGTTAGGCGGCGACGCCTGGACGCGGGCACGGCAGAAAGCGGCGGAAAAAGTCCGCGACGTCGCGGCCGAGTTGCTGGATGTTTATGCCCAGCGCGCTGCTCATATCGGTTTTGCGTTCAAACACGATAGGGAACAGTACCAATTGTTCTGTCAGGGCTTCCCGTTCGATACCACGCCGGATCAAGCGCAGGCCATCAATGCGGTACTGAGCGATATGTGCCGCCCGCTGGCGATGGACCGATTGGTGTGCGGCGATGTCGGTTTCGGCAAAACCGAAGTGGCGATGCGCGCCGCGTTTCTGGCGGTAGAGAACCACAAGCAGGTGGCGGTACTGGTGCCGACGACCTTGCTGGCGCAGCAGCACTTCGACAATTTTCGCGACCGTTTCGCCAACTGGCCGGTGCGCATTGACATGCTATCCCGCTTTCGCAGCCAGAAAGAACAGGCTCAGGTGCTGGAACAAACGCAGGACGGCAAAGTGGATATCCTGATCGGCACGCATAAATTACTGCAAAGCGATGTCCGCTGGCGGGATTTGGGATTGCTGATCGTCGATGAAGAACACCGATTCGGCGTGCGTCACAAAGAGCGCATCAAAGCGATGCGCGCCAACGTCGATATTCTGACGCTCACCGCCACCCCGATTCCACGCACCCTGAACATGGCGATGAGCGGCATCCGTGATTTGTCGATCATCGCCACGCCGCCGGCGCGCCGCCTGGCGGTGAAAACCTTTGTGCGCGAGTACGATAGTCTGGTGGTGCGCGAGGCGATTCTGCGTGAAATTCTGCGCGGCGGCCAGGTGTACTACCTCTACAACGACGTCGAAAATATTGACAAGGCCACCCAGCGACTGAGCGAACTGGTGCCGGAAGCACGCATCGCCATTGGTCACGGCCAAATGCGTGAGCGCGAGCTGGAGCGGGTGATGAACGACTTCCACCACCAGCGCTTCAATGTACTGGTGTGTACCACCATTATTGAAACAGGTATCGATATTCCCAACGCGAATACCATTATCATCGAACGCGCCGACCATTTCGGCCTGGCGCAGTTGCACCAGTTGCGCGGCCGCGTCGGGCGTTCCCACCATCAGGCTTACGCGTACCTGCTGACCCCAAATCCCAAAGCGATGAGCAGCGATGCGCACAAACGCCTGGAGGCTATCGCTTCACTGGAAGATTTGGGCGCAGGGTTTGCCCTCGCCACCCACGATTTGGAAATTCGCGGCGCCGGCGAATTGCTGGGGGAAGACCAGAGCGGCCAGATGGAAAGCGTCGGCTTTTCGCTATACATGGACTTGCTGGAAAGCGCGGTGGAATCGCTCAAAGCCGGTCGGGAACCGTCGCTGGAAGACTTGATCAGCAGCCAGACCGACGTCGAGCTACGCCTGCCGGCGCTGTTGCCGGACGATTTTATTCCCGACGTCAACACCCGCCTGTCGTTCTACAAGCGTATCGCCAGCGCCAAAAACGATGGTGAACTGGATGACCTGAAAGCGGAACTGATCGACCGTTTCGGCAAGCTGCCGGATGCCGCTCGTCACTTGTTGCTGGTGGCGGCACTGCGTCAACAGGCACAAGTGCTGGGTATCAAGCGGGTTGAAGGGAATGACAAAGGGGGGTTCATCGAATTCAGCCAGCATAATCGCGTCGACCCGACGTACCTGATCGGTCTGTTGCAACGCGATGCTAAAGTATATCGATTGGATGGCCCTACCCGATTGAAATTCATCAAGGATCTGGCGGGATATCCGCAACGGCTGACGTTTATCACCCAGTTGTTGGAAGAGATGACGAAACACACCAGTGCCGCCTGATTATATTTTCTGCCCTAAATTGTGATGGCCAGACTAAAATCAAAGGAATAACCGCCGATATACCCTAAATAATTCGAGTTGCAGGAAGGCGGCAAGAGAGTGAATCCCGATGAGCTTACTCCGGTAAGTGATTCGGGTGAACGAACGCAGCCAACACACCTGCAACTTGAAGTATGACGGGTATATATTCCGATTAATTAACGTTGCAGAAAAAAACGTCTTGCGTTTTGAACAACACGCCATGTTACAAACGCCGTTCAGAGGCTTGTAACATGGCAACCGGGAAATCTTCGGCGCTTATTGTCATGAAGCACCGGAGAAAAGCGACGGCACAGCCTAAAACTGTGCCGAGCGCGGTTTGCCTTGCGCCCCAACGGGCGAGGCCCATGGATGGTCAGGTTATATCGCCAACATACCTGTAACATTGACGATGACGGATAGAGAACAACTATAAGGTCAGAGCAAGGGCCATACCAATGAATAAACTAATCGCTTTATTGACCTTTGTAGCGATGTTCGCCATGGGCTTATGGGCAATTTACTATCAGGACTATCGTGCTGATCGTCAGGGCGCTTACGCCAATGCGGAAAGAGCGGTCAAAAATATCGAAGAAATTCTCGACGAGGCCAAAAATGCGGTGGAAGACAGCAAACCGCTACTGGCCCTTTCCTGCACGCCTGAAGTGATCCGGCAGTTGAATATGACGGCGGCGGTTGCCAGCCATCTGCGTACCGTGAGTCTGATCAAACGTGACGTGGTGTACTGTTCATCGTTATACGGCGTGGATAATCGCCCTGCCGCGCTGGAACGTTTCCATATGCGTGAGCTGGCGCTGCTGGCGGGCAATTCCGTCACGCCGGACAGAACCCTGATTATGTATCTCGGCAACACAGCATTCGGCAGCGTCGGCGTGGCGATACACGGTCAGCACCTGACCAGTGTGCTGGATCTCCTCAGTAAGCGACGCAACCTTTATTTATTAGTCGGCAACACCTGGATATCCCGCGAGAATCAAGTATCGACATTTAATCCCACAGATCTACCCAATTTCGTTATCATCCCTTCAGGTCATTACCATTTTTCTATTCTGTACTCTCTCAACGAAAAGTATTCTCTTGCCGATTTTTGGTATAAAGAAAAAATGACGTTTCTGATAGTCTTTCTTATTGCCCTTGGCTCCGGATTCTTGGCTTACAAATATTCGACGCGTATTAATTCGCCTTATGATGGTATTCGGCGCGCGATTGAAAACCAGGAAGTATTGCCCTATTACCAGCCGGTTATCTCCACAGTGTCGCGGGAAATTTACGGTGTAGAAGTGCTGGCCCGCTGGCATCACCCGAAAAGCGGTTTTATTTCTCCCGATATTTTTATTCCGCTGTGCGAACAAAGCGGGCTGATCATTCCGATGACGCGTTCGCTGATGAGTAGTGTGGTGCGTGATTTAACGCCCCATCTCAACACCCTGCCGGACAATTTGCATATTGCCATCAATATCAGCGCCCAGCACTGCCAGTCCGACGATTTCATTACCGACTGTCAGAATTTTATCGCTGCTTTCGGCGATAAAAACGTGCATTTGATGATCGAAATTACCGAGCGGGAAAAAGTCGATATTACGCCGGAAACCATCGGCTTCTTTAAGAAGCTTAGCGATGCCGGTGTGTTGATCGCGCTGGACGATTTCGGCACCGGTTATTCCAATTTCGACTACCTCAGAAAACTGCATGTCAATGTCATTAAAATCGACCAGTCGTTTGTCAGTATGATTGATGAGAATGATCCGCAATCCAGCACGTTGGTGAACTGTGTTATCGATCTGGCGCAACAGATGAAGCTGATGACGATCGCCGAAGGGGTGGAAACCGAATTTCAAACCGAATTCTTGTCCCGCAAACACATCAATTTCATGCAAGGGTATTTCTTCTCCAGACCACTGCCGTTTGATGAACTGGCGCAAACCTGGCTCAACAAACGCTGAGCCAGGTTTGGCGGGGCGATGCCTTGAGTCTGTTGGACGAGGTGCTTAGCGACAAGCGATTTTTATCCGTCTTATCTCTTTACAACCCCCTGAGCAAGCGGTAAATTCCCGCCCCTTCTCTACTGGCATGGGGATAACAATCATGTTTGTCGGCTTTGACTACGGTACGGCCAACTGTTCGCTGGCCGTTATGGAACACGGAACGCCACGCTTGTTGCAACTGGAGCAACAATCGTCTTATTTGCAATCGATGCTATGCGCGCCCAGCCGCGAAGCCGTCAGCGAATGGTTGTGGCGGCATCATCAGGTAGCGACGGAGGGAGAAAACGCCCGTCTGTTGCAACGCGCCATCAGCCACAATCGCGAAGAAGATATTCAGGTGCAGCCAGACAGCGTGCGATTCGGATTGGCCGCGCTGGCGCACTATATGGATGACCCGGAAGACGTCTGGTTCGTTAAATCGCCGAAATCATTTCTCGGCGCCAGCGGATTAAAGCCGCAACAAATTGCGCTGTTTGAAGATCTGGTCTGCGCCATGATGCTGCATATTCGCCGGCAGGCGGAACAACAACTCGACCAGCCGATTGAACAAGCGGTCATCGGGCGGCCGATCAACTTTCAGGGAATGGGCGGCGAAGAGTCCAACCGTCAGGCGCAAGGGATCCTGGAACGGGCCGCGCAGCGCGCCGGGTTTCGTCAGGTGGCGTTTCAGTTTGAACCGGTCGCCGCGGGGCTGGATTTTGAGGCCACACTGCAACAGGAAAAGCGGGTGCTGGTGGTGGATATCGGCGGCGGCACCACCGACTGTTCGATGCTGTTGATGGGCCCTGACTGGCGCAATCGCCGCGAGCGTGCGGAAAGTTTACTGGGCCACAGCGGCTGCCGGGTCGGCGGTAACGATCTGGATATCATGCTGGCATTCCGGGAGTTCTGCCCGTTGCTGGGCATGAACGGCAACACCGAAAAAGGCACGGCGCTGCCGATATTACCCTGGTGGAATGCGGTCGCCGTCAACGATGTACCGGCGCAGGCGGAGTTCTACAGCAGCGCCTGCGGCACCTTGTTGCGCGGGTTGATCCGCGATGCGCGCGAGCCCCACAGGGTGGAGCGCCTGCTGACCGTATGGCGTCAACGGCTTAGCTATCGGCTGGTGCGGCTGGCGGAAGAGCAGAAAATCGCGTTGTCGCAATCAGATACTTCGCTGGCTTGTCTGCCGTTTATCACGCCCGGTCTGGAAACCCACGTCAGCGTCAGCCAACTGGAAGAGGCTATCGTCCAGCCGCTGGACCACATCAAACAGCAACTGATTCAGGCGCAACAAAACAGCCAGACACGGCCGGACGTGATTTATCTGACCGGCGGCAGCGCCCGCTCGCCGTTATTGCGTGCTGCCATCAGCCAGTGTCTGCCTGACGTTCCTATCGAAAGCGGCGACGATTTCGGTTCCGTGACCGCGGGCCTGACTCGCTGGGCGCAGACGCTGTTCCGTTAAACACTGTTCCTTTAAGCATAAGTCACCAGGCTAACGCCTCAGGAAACCGCTGTCGTCAGACGTTCAAACCAGTGCTGGCTGTCGTAGCCGTCCGCCAGCACAATGCCAAAATGTTGTTGCAGACAATCCAGATAATCGCGATGACTGCCGATAAGACGCTCACTTTTCTGGCCCTGTCGGGTTACGATTAGGCGGTTATCCGACAGTGTTAACCGCCCTTCCGAGGTGACGCGAGTACACAGCGACTTGGTGGTGAACGGCGATAACGGCGAGGTTTGATGGTAGTGCGCCATCCCGGCGTACTCCGTTAGTTGGTGAGATTGCAGCGTAAACTTGTATTGCGTCTTCCATGCTTTGCCGGGCTGTTGCTGCTGTAATTGCTGTTCTCCCGCTTCCGTCGCCACCCGGTAACGGGCAAAAGCCTCGTCGGACACCGTCCCCGACAGCGGCACCGGCACGCAAAATGAATCGCCAAAACTGATATCGGCAATCACCGCCGACTGCGGTAATTCCACTTTTAAAAATAGATGGTCAAAAGGCTGCCCATAGTGGCCGTCCTCGTTCCACACCTGGCCGGCCAACAGCTGTACCTCAAACCCTAACGCCTGCAGCAATAAATAAAAACCGTAGTTGAGCTCGTAACAAAAACCGCCGCGCCGATCCTCCACGATTTTACGATAAATAGCCGATTGATTAAGGTGTATCGGTTTTCCGAATACCACATCCAGGTTTTCAAACGGAATATGCATGAGGTGGGCGAGATGAAGTGTGCGCAGTTGTAAAGCCGGTTCAGCAGGCAATGCACTGACGCCAATGCGCTGCAAATAGCGTTGAACTTCCGAATGATTCAGCATATGTCTTCCCGGTGCCTGAATAAAAGCCGATACCTTTCATACGTCAAGTTGCCGGTGTGTAGGCGGCATTGGCAATATGCCGTCGATAATACCCCTTCGCTGCCTATTGATAAACGGGGCGTCCTATTCGGCTGATAATAAAGGCGATAACGGTCACGAAGCGGCGTAGCCGACAAGGATGCGCCGCGCGTCCCGCTAACCGTGGGAAGACAACCGATACTGCGTGGTGCGCTCGCCGTTGATATAGAGTGCTCGCCGCTCATCAGGCGGCAACTGTACCGTCAATTGTTGCCAGGCCGGGATAAATGCCCCTTCGGCGCGAAAGGTCACGTCGATGCGTTGCGCACTGCAACAGACTTCCCAGCGCAGCCATAATGCCTGTCCGTCACGCCAGCGGTGTGTTTCGCCGTCATCCTCAAACAGCACCCCTTGCCGGATGCCGTTGCCTGTCTGCGGGAACAGCAGCATGGTGCGCTGATCGTCGCTGGCCGGGCAGACAAAATCGGTACGCACCGACAACGGTATCATGGCGCCGGCGCGGACCAGCAGCGGCAATCGTTCCAGCGGCGCATCCAGCGTCACTGTTTGGCCGCCGCTGAACCAGTCGCCACGATAAAAATCATACCAGCCGTCGTCATTATCCGGCAGGTAGACCTCCCGCTGGCGCTGCCCCGGTTCCACCACGCTCGCCACCAACAGATCCCTGCCGAGCAGGAAGTCATCGGTTTCCTCGAAGGTTTGCGGGTCATGTTCATGATCGAGAAACGTCGGGCGCAGCATCGGCTCGTCATCGGCGTGGGCCTGCCAGAGCAAGGTATACAGATAAGGGAGCAGCCGATAACGCAATTGGATGGCATCACGGATGATCGGCGTCACCGCCGGGTACATCCAGGGTTCATTAACCGTGGCGTCGTCATTCCACGAATGAATAGTAAAGCGTGGATGCATCACGCCGTTTTGCACCCAGCGGACAAACAGCTCGGCATCCGGTTTATTGCCGGCAAACCCCCCCACGTCATGCCCCACGTTATACAAACCAGACAGACTCATACCGACGCCCATGCGGGTGTTATAACGCAACGTCTGCCAACTGGTGCGGTTGTCCCCGCTCCAGGTTTGTACATAACGTTGCATCCCGGCGCTGCCGGATCGTGAAATCAGATAGGGCCGCAGTGCGGGTGCAAAGCGCTGCTGCGCTTCCATTGACGCCCGCATCATCAGCAACGGCATCAACGGGCGAATATGCTTGATGGCAATCGGCTGACCGAAGCCATGACAGCGCGCCTCACCATCCCACACCTCGAATTCATTGTTATCGTTCCAGGTAGAATCGATGCCTTTTTCCAGCAATTGTCGGGTGACGTTTTCCTGCCACCAGTTGACGGTATCCGGATTGGTGAAATCCAGATGAGAACCCTCATCGTCCCAAAAACTGGAGCGTTCCGGGCTATCCGACTCCGAATCACGCACAAACAAGCCTTTCGCAGCCACTTCCTGGTAACGGGGATGGTCTTGCAACAGGCAAGGTTTGATATTGGCGGCCAGATGCAACCCTGCGTCATGGAACGCCTGGCTCATCTGCTCCGGCTGCGGCACTTTGTCGTAGTTCCAGTTGAACACGTAACGCTTGTTGCCGATTGAGGTATAACCGGACGAAAGCTGGAACGAATCGCACGGGATCGTATGCTGCCGACACAACGCAATAAAGGACAACAGTTGCCGTTGGGCATCCGGCGCATCGGTGTAATGCATGGTGGAACCGCTATAGCCGAGGCTCCATTTTGGGCCGAAGCAGGTTTTACCGGTGAGCCGAACAAACGCTTTGGTCACATCGAGGATCGCCGGGCCGAACAGAAAATAGTAATCCAGATCCCCGGCTTCAGCCTGATAGCGCCGGTAAGCCTGATGGTAATTGTCAATTTCGTTGCCCAGATCCAGCCAGGTGGAGCTGAGATTGTCATAAAACACGCCATAGCTGGCACCCGGCTGGTTCACAATGGTAAACGGCAGGTGCTTATACAGCGGGTCGGTGCTGTATGCGTTATAGCCCATCGCATCCAGATTACGAAACTCAAAACGACGACCGGCGCGGTTGAGATCCCCGGCTTTTTCCCCCAGCCCGTAGCAACGCTCCTGCACCGCGCGCCGCTGGTAGTGCGCCACGCCATCGCCGTGCCGATTGAGCAGGTAGGCACCGGTCGAGCGGTCGGACGCCAGCGGTTGCCACTGCCCGTGCACATCGCGGTATTCCCAAGACAGCCACAACGGCTGGTGTACCGTCACCCGTAACTGCGCAGTGCTTATCTGCAACGCATCGCCTTGCCAGGATAAGGTATACCCCGGTAAGGCAAAGCCGTCGCTGCTCTCGCGCACTCGCCCCTGCCAGGGAACATCCTGCTGCGGTGCGATGCTCCAGGTACGGTTCAACCGCAGTGCATCATCCTGCTTAATCAACACCCGCATCAATCCCGGCGCCAGCACGTACAACATAAAACGATGTGCGCCGTCCACCAGCAGTTCAACCCGATCCTCGGCCTGATGGTGCAATACCCAATGTTTCAATGTTTTCATAACATCACTCGTCTATTCAGAAATTCTGTCAATGTGCGCGCTGACGACGCTCGGCAATGAACGCCACCAAAAACAGCGCGCCAAACAAATCAAAAAAGCCCATCGCCACAAACAGCGGATTGAAGCCAATCTTGTCGGCGGTCACACCAATCAGCAGCGAGAACAGGAAGCTGGCAATCCAGGCGCTGGCGCCGCGCATACCGTTAACGGTCGCCATCTGGCCTTTGTCGAACGAATCCACCACCACGGCGCTCAACATGCAGGAGATGATTTGATGGCCAAAACCACCGATGGAAATCAGGATGATGGCCAGATAAGGATTTTGGGTCACGCTGACCAGTGCGAGCGACAGCATCAAAAAGGCGCCGGTCACCGAGCTGCCCACCACAGAATTAATCCGTGAACAACCAAACCAGCGGGAGTAGAGCCTGGTCAGGTAACCACTGGCGATACTGCCGAAGTCAGCAGCCAAAAACGGCAGCCAGGCAAACATGGCGATCTGTTTCAGATCCATACCGCGCTCTTTCGCCAGATACAGCGGCACCCAGAAACTCAACACCGCCCAGGCTGGTTCGGCCATAAACGCCGGAATGGCGATACCGTAGAAACGGCGATTTTTCAGCACCGTTTTCATGGCGGTGAAAAAGGGTTGCTTCACCGGTGCCGGTTCGTTGTCCTGACGGATAAACACCAGCTCTTCTTTACTCAGGTGCGGGTGCTTTTCCGGGTCATGGTAAAACAACCACCACAACACCACCCAGAGCATGGCCAGCACCCCGGCAAAGATGAATGCGCCCTGCCAGCCCAACAGTGAATGAGCAACGACGATGATCGGCGGTGCCAGCATGGCACCGATGGAAAACCCAACACCGGCCCAACCGGCAGCAACAGGCCGCTCCTGGCGCGGGAACCACTCGCCGATGGTTTTGGCGTTGGCCGGCGTGGCCGCCGCTTCTGCGCCGCCCATCATGAAACGCAAGATAGCAAGCTGCACCCAACTACCGGCACCGGCATGTAACAGGCACATCAGCGCCCAGATGACCGCACAAATCATAAAGCCCATTTTTAGGCCGATGACGTCGATCAGCCATCCACACAGCGGCTGAAATATCGTATAGGCCAACTGGAACGCACCGACAATCCAGGAATATTGCTCGGTGGTGATATTCAATACGGTTTTTAATTCAGGCGCCAAAATACCCAGAGAATTACGGGTAATGTAATTAACGGTGACGCCAAACAGAAATAACGCCAGTACCCACCAACGCAATTGTTTAAATTTTCGTTTTTCATTCACAACGGGAGAGGAATTAACGTCGAGACTCATGGTGATCTCCTTGCAGCAGACGAAAGTGAATGCCTGTCGGCACACACCACCCTGATGTTCTAATAATCAGATTTTTATAAGGTTTTTATGTCTTTAAGCGCATTCCCCCGGCGTAATACGGCCAGAAGAATCACGGCGTAGTCAGCGTAGGAAAATAAAAAAGCCGGAGATACTCACTTTTTTGCAACTATTTTCATGGTAGCGTCGGCATCTGCCGTTTTTGGTCATTTTCATACCGAAAACCGCCTATTTTTCGGTCATGAAAATATTTTCATCACTCAAGTTGAGCAGGATCACAAAATGACAAAAAACCTCAGGATCCGCGATATTGCTCTGCAAACCGGTTTTTCCGTCAGCACGGTTTCGCGGGTACTGGCGGGCAAGTCGAATACCAGCGAGGCGGCGCGTATTGGCATTCTGACGGCGGCCCGGCAATACGGCGTGATGGATCACCTGGCCGCCGGCCGTTTACTGCTCAATAGCCTGACGGTGTTTGCACCGGAGCGCGCGTTTAACAGCCGGGCGGACATTTTTTATCACAAGGTGCTGCAAGGAGTGCTCGATTCGCTGGACTCGCACGATGTCCGCCTGCGTTACTGTGGACTGGCGGAAAACGACAGCGATGCGTCGCTGTTTCTGGAAAAGATGTCATCACCGGAAACCGAAGGCGCCATTTTATTGGGTATCGATGATTCGTATATCCATGCCCTGGCGGCGGAGTTGAATAAGCCTTGTGTCTTGGTGAACTGTCTTGATCACAAGATGAAATTATCGGGCGTGTCGCCCGCACATCAGCTCATCGGCGAGTTTGCCGCCAACTATCTGATTGAACAGGGGCACCGGCAGATTCTCACCGTATTGTGCCTGCGACGCTACACGATGGAGTGGCGGCTGGCAGGGATCCGCGATGCTTATCAACAGCACAACCTGCCCTTTATTGATGACCTTCACTTGCTGACCCCTCACGGTTTCGGCAGTGTGGAAACGGAAAAGGCGGTCAGCGATTTTCTGGCCGCCTGCCCACAAGAACATTACCCTACCGCCATACTGGCGGGCGGCGATTTTATGGCGGTGGGGGCAGTCAATGCGCTGCATAAAGCCCGATTACGCGTACCGCAGGATATCTCGCTGATGAGCATGGATGGCGCCAATCTGGCGTCGATACAGGATATTCCGCTCACTTCGGTGCTGATTCCGCGCGAAGAACTGGGGCGGGAAGCCGTCAGGTTATTACAGCTTCAGTTGATGCAACCTGAACGAGGGAGCGGCAACATTCTGCTCAACGGTACACTGGTGGTGAGGGATTCGGTGAAACGCATTCGGCCCAGTCAACGCCATTCGCCGGTGCAGGACACCGACTTATATGATACTTAAGTCAAACTGACGGTATTAACCGTATCAGGCCCGCGGTCGGCTGCATGACTACGCGGGCCCGTGGGCCTGTTGTATTAACTTGACTGATTGATAATCAACTGGCCGTTGCGATCGAGCGGGATACGTGTACCGGGATCGCGATCCATTCGGATTTTGCCTTCCTGATCGCCGATTTTGTAGGTGACATCATAGCCCAGCACTTTCTGCGATTTGTCATACACCGTCTGGCAGCGCTGCTGCGTAGAGGTGGTGGTATCGCCGTCCTGCATTTTTCCCTGCACCTGATTACCGGCATAGCCACCGGCCAGCGCACCGGCGACCGTGGCTACATCGTTCCCTCGCCCTTTGCCGAACTGGTGCCCCAGTACACCGCCGGCAACCGCCCCCAGCAGCGACCCGGCGATACGATTCTCGTCCTGTACCGGCTGACGATGCGTCACCGTGACGTTACGGCATTCCTGGCGTGGTGTTTTTACAGTTTCTTTAATGGGGGTAGCCGCCAGCACCTGGGCAAACTGCGGTCTGGATGCAAACACATCCAGACTGGCAACGGCCGCTACGCCCAGAGCAGCAGCCATACCGATACCCACACCCGCTAACATTGACTTGTTCACAGGAGACCTCCTGAATAAATAATCACGCATCTTCCATCTCACCCGCTGCGTCTTTAACGGCACATGACAAGGTGATGATTGACCCGAAACCCACTACCGGGGCGCGGTGTGCGCGCTACACCGCCCGATGTGATGAAGTCTGCCTAATCCCCCCAGCACTCTCAATCGGATTACTACCTCAAAAAGGTTGCAGAGATAACAAAACTGTCACGTTTGAGAGTTTTCCTACCTTTAGTTGGCGTTAGAGCAATATTTTATTCTGAAATAAACGCAATGCGGAAAATCACGGCCGCCAGGCGGGGCGAGAATAGAACATTGCCCGCCAGACGGCGGGCAATCAGGATGCAACGACGGGTAATATCGCCTTAGTGCAGTTTAAGACGCGGGCGAATAACCCGATTGATGCTGCCGACCAGCATCATCAGGCCCGTTTTGAGATAGCCATGCAGAGCAATCTGGTGCATACGGTACAGCGAAATATAAACGAAACGCGCAATGCGCCCTTCCACCATCACCGAACCGCGCATCAGGTTACCCATCAGGCTGCCGACGGTGCTGAATTTAGACAAGGACACCAGCGAACCGTGGTCTTTGTAAACATAGGGTTTCAGCGGCTGATCGTTCAGCAACGCCAGAATGTTGCTGTAACAACGTGACGCCATCTGATGCGCCGCCTGAGCGCGCGGCGGTACAAAGCCACCGTCCGGCTGGGGGCAGGAAGCGCAATCGCCGATGGCGAAAATCGCCGGGTCGCGCGTAGTCTGTAACGTCGGTTCCACCACCAATTGGTTAATACGGTTGGTTTCCAAACCGGCGATGTCTTTCATGGCGTCAGCGGCTTTAATGCCGGCGGCCCACACCATCAGGTCGGCGTCGATAAATTCACCGTCTTTGGTATTCAGGCCGCCCTGCTCGGCGCTGGTTACCATAGTTTGGGTCAACACGCGAACCCCGAGTTGGGTCAGCTCATGGTGCGCGGCGGCGGAAATACGCGGCGGCAATGCCGGCAGAATACGCTCGCCCGCCTCTACCAACGTTACGTTCAGTGCCTGATTGCTGAGGCTGTCAAAACCGTAGCTGTGCAATTGCTTGACCGCATTATGCAACTCGGCCGACAGTTCCACACCGGTGGCGCCACCGCCGACAATCGCAATATTGACCTTCTCTTGTTCGCCCTGAGACGCGGAGAATTTGAGGAACAGGTTGAGCATTTCGTTATGAAAACGGCGGGCCTGTTTCGGGCTATCCAGGAAAATACAGTGATCTTTGACACCGGCGGTGCCGAAGTCGTTAGAGGTACTGCCCAGCGCCACCACCAGAATGTCATACGACAGCGAGCGGGCCGCCACCAGCAATTCTCCCTGGTCGTCGCGGATTTCAGCCAACTGGATGGTGCGCTGTTCACGGTCAATGTCGATCAGGGAACCCAGTTGGAAGTTGAAATGATGGTTACGGGCATGTGCCAGATAGCTCAGTGCATCCATATCGTCATCCAGCGAGCCGGTCGCCACTTCGTGCAACAGCGGTTTCCACAGATGGCTGTGATTACGATCCACCAGTGTGATTTCCGCTTTATTTTTGCGGCCCAGCTTGCGCCCCAGGCTGGTGGCCAGTTCCAGTCCCCCGGCGCCACCGCCGACAATCACGATTTTCTTGATTGGCAATGATGTCAAAATGACCCCCTGAAAATTTGTGAACCAACAGTTAATAAAAGGTAAATAAACAATATCCTTGAATTACATATGGTTATGTCACAACAAATTGGATATCTGTGATGAGGATAACACGTAAGGTCATTTGGTCATACCAAAATTGATTTATATCAATTTACTTTAATTACAGATGTCGGTCTGAAAAGTTAGACGTTGATAAACCAAGGGGTTAGCATAAAAGTGCAGCGGAGGGGGAATACGCCGCCGGCCCCGAGATACGGGCCGGACAGCCATGAAAAGCAGGGAGGAGGCGATCAGCCCAGCGACTTAAAGGCCTTGATGCGTTGCAAATGCGAAGAAATATCACGGAACTTGTGGCCTTCAGTCTCGTTCCAGATTATCTCGTAATATTCACCCAGCAAATGGGCGCTACGCTGGTTGTCCAGCCTGTCATCATGCCGCGACAGCACGGCCATGCAGCGATCGCGGTTTTTTTCACGGAAATTCTCCACGCACTTGGTGGCGATATCGGCGTATTCTTCCGGGCGATCGATTTTACCGGCCATATTTTCTTGCGGGAACAGATTGGGGTTGAACATCACCTGGCGAATATCGCACAGAAAACCGATGCGTTCAGCCCAAAATCCCCCCAGCCCGACGCCGCAAATCAGCGGGCGATTATCTGTATTCAATTGCAGCATCTTGTCGACTTCCCGAAGCAAATGCTGCATGTCATGGCGCGGATGCAGGGTGCTGTAGCTCACCAGTCGGACATCCGGGTCGATGAACTGCAACTGCAGCACTTTCTCATGATTACCCGGACTGCTTGAATCAAAACCGTGCAAATAGATGATCATCTGTGCCTTCCTTCCAGCCTTGTTTAACGGGTGACTCAACCGGCGGCTTTATGTGCCTGCCAGCGCTCACTCAGTGCCGTCAACTGCGACGTCGCCTGCTTCCAGCGCGACGAATTCAGCAGTTCCCGACGCGTGATCACGCCCCGATGATAAAGCGTCTCCAGACCCGGTACTTTGACCGGAGACAGATTATCCAATACGCTGATTGCCCCCTGCCGCTGATTGCAGACCAGAATCATATCGCAGCCGGCATCCAGCGCCGCCTGGGCGCGCTCGGCATAACCGCCCATCACCGCGGCCCCCTCCATCGACAGGTCATCCGAGAAGATGATACCGCCGAATCCCAGTTCCTGACGCAGTACCTGCCGCAGCCAGTACGGCGACCCACTGGCCGGACGAGGATCGGCATCGCTATAAATCACATGCGCCGGCATAACGGCATCTAACCGTTGCCGGGCAATCAACTCCCGGAAGACCCGCATATCCCGCTCACGAATCTGCGCCAGCGGGCGTTCGTCTCGCGGAGTTTCCTTATGGGAATCCGCCGTTACCGCACCGTGTCCGGGGAAATGCTTGCCCGTCGCCTTCATCCCTGCCGTGCGCATACCGGTGATAAAACGTTCCGCCACGGCCAGCAAGGTATCCGGGTCGTCGTGGAAAGCACGATCGCCGATTGCGGCGCTCTGGTGGCCCACATCCAGCACCGGTGCAAAACTGATATCAATATCCAGGGCAGTCATCTCCGCCGCCATTATCCAGCCGGCTTCTTCAGCCAGTTGCTGCGCCAGCGCCAGCGGGTTCAACGCAGCAAACGACTGCGCAGCCGGCAGCGCGGTAAAACCGTTACGGAACCGCTGTACCCGGCCACCTTCCTGATCGACCGCCACCACCAGCCGTTCACGCGAGGCACAACGTAGTTGACGCACCAATTCCGCCAGTTGGTCGGCATCGTGAAAATTACGGCTGAACAGGATCACGCCGCCTACCAGCGGGTGCGCCAGCACCTCGCGATCTTCCGCGTCCAGCTCATAGCCAGCCACATCTAACATTAACGGACCCACAAAAACCTCTTTTGTTAATTGCACATCGCTCTGGTTGTCAAACCGCTTACACGGCCGTCCCGGCGGCACCATTCTGTCGTATCACGCACTATTTCACGATTCCGTCGTATCACGCACTGTCGCACCACGCAGCGCATCGGCCGTCTGCCGGTAATACGCTTCGCCGGTCTGTCGCCAACGGACTTCGAACCACATCAACACCAGATAATCCGCCCAATATTGCCAGCGCGCCACCTGTCGCCGCAATGATGCCGGGCACATGCCGCGCCAGTGCCGGCAGTAAGCGTGTAAAAAATCCTGTTGCTGTGCGTCATTGAGTTCACCGCTCCGAAACAGCAACGCCAGCTCCAGCGCGATATCGCCATCCGCCGCATATTCCCAGTCAATCAGCCGCCAGCCGTTATCGGTACGCAGCAGATTGCCGGGATGTACATCCAGATGCAGCGGCGCAATCAATAGCGGCGGCGGCAACGGTTTATCGATAAGTCGCCGGCAGGCGCGCTGCAGCCTCGGCGCACGTCGGGTCGGGTCCATATTCTGCCAGTGGCGCGCTATCAGGCGTTTCAAGGGTAGCGGATAGCCATAACGCGGCAGATGGTGCAGGCGCGCCATTAACGCCGCCAACTGCCCTTGCGCCAGCGCCGCCGAAAATTGCGCGGCATCGGCGGGTTCGCCCGCCAACCATGGCACCAATAACCAGCCATCACGCCAGCACACCGGATGAGGCGCCAACGACTGCCCGCGCAATTTACGCAGCACATGAAACTCACGCTGCCGGGACGTCCCCAACTGTCGCCCCTGCGGCGTTTCTCCACGCGCCAGCCACAGCCCGGCCGGAGAATGTACGCGCCAGCTCTGGTGGCTCAGCCCGGAGACCGGCTGTAAATGAAAACCGGCGGTTGCTACCGCCGGCAGAACCTGCTGTAGCAGCGCGCTTAGCGCATCACTGCTGGCGAACCGTACCATTGCCGGACCAGACAATCTCGCCGGTCTGCACCAGCATCAGTTGCATCGACAAATCCGGTGATTTCACGTCTCCGCTGGCATCGGCATACAGCACATATTGCGCACCGACATACCGGGCCAGCCCCACCGCTTTACTACGCGATTCCAGACTATCCTCTTCCGATAACCCCAACGACTGCCGGGCCACCCCCAACTGCTCACGCGAGACCATGGTAAACTGCCCGGCTGCCGTCAGCGCGTTGTACAGCGCCGTCGTCGCCTGAGCGGTCTGCAGCGAGCCGTTGGTGTTATTTTTAAGCTTGTTCACCAGCAGAATGCTGCCTTTGGCGATGCCGTCGGTTTTCACCATCTGACCCACCAACGGCGTCACCGCGGCAGACCAGTTCAATACCGGCACCTGAATTTTCGGCGGCGTCGGCAACGGTTGACTTTCCGACGGTGGCAACGACGGTTTTACCGGTGTAGGCGGCACGGCCGGCTCGATGGCGGCGGGTTGTTCCGTTTGCTGCACCTGACTGCTACAGCCTGCCATCACCAGCGCCATCAGCACGACGCCAAGATATTTTTTCATGTCTGTCCTCTCAATCACGCATCAGAGAAAAAGATAAAGCCGCACCTGGCTGGCCGCCGGATTGACATGCGTGGACACAAGGGAGATATCCGTATGGGCAGGGATCGCGACCGTCTGGCTAACATCCAGCGGCGACACATCCAACCCTTGCTGATCATACCAGTAAAAGCGATAGTGCAGCGTCACCGGCTTTCCCGATGTATTGCCGACACGAGCCGATGCCTGCTGACCTGCACTGCCACGCGACAGCGACGGACGAGAAGCGCTAATGCCGGCCGCCACTATCGAAGCGTCCAGCACCAGCGTCTGTTTGGAATTAATGCTCAGGCCGGCCGTCCTGCTGCATCCGGTAAGCGACATTCCCAGCAGCAAAACGACCAATACGCCCGATAAAAATACGCGCATCACCGCATCAACCGGCCAGCAACGGCCCCAACGGGCGACCGCCCAGCAGATGCATATGGATGTGATACACTTCCTGCCCGCCGTGACGATTGCAGTTAATGATCAGACGGTAACCGTCATCCGCAATACCTTCCTGACGGGCAAGGCTGCCCGCAACGGTGATCATGCGGCCCAGCGCGGCTTCGTGCTCTGGCGCGGTGTCATTCACGGTGGGAATCAGCACATTCGGCACAATCAGAATGTGGGTGGGAGTTCGTGGCGCAATGTCGCGAAAGGCCGTCACCAGCTCGTCCTGATAGATGATATCGGCGGGGATTTCCCGACGAATGATTTTACTGAAAAGGGTTTCTTCAGCCATAACACAGTTCCTTCAAAAACGTGCGCTCTTGCGCGA
The DNA here is from genome assembly GCF_007210685.1 of Dickeya sp. ws52. NCBI lineage: Bacteria > Pseudomonadati > Pseudomonadota > Gammaproteobacteria > Enterobacterales > Pectobacteriaceae > Dickeya > Dickeya sp. ws52. The sequence goes on along the minus strand of NZ_SZVX01000005.1, from coordinate 124,557 downwards.
TGCGGCTTGCAGTATGAGTGATAAATCCAATACTTTTCAACTCTCTTTGTCGGCGTTTGCCGTGCTTTGTCACCGGCGTTACACCGCGAAAAACGACGCCGACATTCCCAGCGAACATCCGGCATCGGTAATTTTCCGCCACTCCCCCTCGGAAATGGCGATGCCGTCGGCCAGTCGTTGCCGGCGGGCTTGTTGCTCCGGTTCCCCGGCAACCAGAATCGGTGCGGCCGGGTCCGACACCCGCGACGCACGAACGTACGCCAACATGGCATCATACTCCTGTTGCAGCCACGCCATCCCCACCAGTTTCGTCGGGTCAATCAGGATTGTCGTCATATTGTTCACGATGGCGCCTTCACGCGGATTACCCGGATGAATAGTGCCGCCGCCGGAAAGAATGCCCGCCAGTAACTCGGCGGCCAGAATCAGACCACCGCCCTTGTGACGCGCAATCGGCAACAATGCGCCGGTGGGCTCACCTTCCCACATCACCCGAGGATCGGCGCTCGGGCGACCGTCACGATCCAGCATTACCGGCTCATCAAAGGTTTTCCCTGCCAGCCAGGCGACGCGCGTTTTACCCAGCGCCACCATGCTGGTGGCGAAATCCAGAATAAAATCAGGGTTGTTATCACTGCCCGGAAACGCAATACAAATCGGATTGGTGCCAAAACGGGCATCGCTGCCGGAAAACGGCGCCACTAACGGCGCGATATCACTGACATTAACGAAATGGACAGAAATCAGGCCAGCCTGCGCCGCCATTTCGCCGTAGGTTCCGATCCGCCCCAAATGACAGGTTGACGACAGCGTCATCAGGCAAACGCCGGTGGTTTTTACCCGAGCGATCGCCGCCTGCATCGCTTCACGGCCGGTACGCTGCCCAAACCCGCGATCGCCGGCAAACTGTAATACTGCCCCGCCATCCTGCACCAGACGGGCCGGCGTGTTGGGGTGCATGGTGCCTGCGGCGATAAAATTGACGTATTCCGGCAACATGCCGACGCCATGACTGTCATGCCCTTTGAGGTTCGCACCGACAAGATGGTGCGCCACACACTCGGCTTCATCGTGATCACATCCCGCATGGCGTAACAGTTCATAGGCTATCTGCGTTAAACGCTCAGCTGAAATCTGCATCCTGTTCCCTCGAAAAAAGTGATGTTGTGATACGCCGCTGATGGACGATGTTGTTATTTCAACGATATTGTTATTTCAACGATGTTGTTATTCCAACGATATGATTATTCAGTGCGGCGGTGATTATCGCGCCGTCGCCATGACAACGGAGGTATCGCGCACGACAGCGTCAATTATCCTACTGCCGAACTTCCTGCGAAGGGAAACGATTCTGCCTTGCCGTCGGAATTCAGGATGTAAAAAAGGGGCCTTAGCCCCTTTTCGTCAACTCCCGGTCATCCGTCGCGAGTGACGGAGATATCAGTGGTTACGGATGTAATCATCCATATCGGTTTTCAGGTTGTCGGACCGGGTACCGAAGATAGCCTGAACACCAGAACCCGCAACGACCACGCCCGCCGCACCCAGCTTCTTCAGCTCGGCCTGGTCAACCTTGGCTACATCGCTCACGCTAACACGCAGACGAGTGATGCAGGCATCCAGATTGGTGATGTTGTCTTTACCACCGAACGCAGACACCAGAGACGCCGCCATTTCAGAACTCCCCTGGGTAGTCTGTTCAGCCGCAGACTCTTCACGACCCGGCGTTTTCAGATCCAGTTTGGCGATCAGCACGCGGAATATCGTGTAGTACACCGCGGCGTAGCACAGACCAACAATCGGGAACAGCCACAGTTTGCTGCCGTTGCCGCTCAGCACGATGAAGTCGATCAGACCGTGAGAGAAGCTGGTGCCGTCGCGCATACCGAGCAGGATACAGATCGGAAACGCCAGACCGGCCAGCACGGCGTGGATGACATACAGAATCGGTGCCACGAAGATGAAGGAGAACTCGATAGGCTCGGTAATACCGGTCAGGAATGCGGTCAGCGCAGCGGAGATCATGATACCGCCTACTTTGGCGCGGTTCTCCGGTTTAGCCGAATGCCAGATAGCCAATGCGGCGGCCGGCAAGCCATACATCTTGAACAGGAAACCGCCGGACAGCTTGCCCGCAGTCGGGTCGCCTGCCATGTAACGCGGAATATCGCCGTGGAACACCTGACCGGCGGCGTTGGTGAATTCCCCAACCTGCATCTGGAAAGGTACGTTCCAGATATGGTGCAGACCGAACGGCACCAGGCTACGTTCAACAATACCGTAGATACCGAACGCCAGCACCGGGTTCTGGTAAGCAGCCCAGTGAGAGAAAGCCTGAATCGCGCTCCCTACCGGCGGCCAAATGAACGACAGCACAACACCGGTGATGATGGCGGTCAAACCGGAAATAATCGGTACGAAACGTTTACCGGCAAAGAAGCCCAGATATTCCGGCAGCCGAATGCGGTAAAAACGGTTGAACATGTAAGCGGCAATCGCACCGGCGATAATCCCCCCCAACACGCCGGTATCGGCCATGTGGTTAGCGGCGATATCTGCCGGCGACATATGCAGCACCAGCGGCGCGACCACAGCCATGGTTTTCACCATGATGCCGTAAGCCACCACCGCAGCCAGCGCAGATACGCCGTCATTATTGGTAAAGCCCAGCGCCACGCCAATGGCGAAAATCAGCGGCATATTGGCGAAAACCGAATCGCCCGCCTGCGCCATCACGCTGGAAACCACTGCCGGCAGCCAGCTGAAGTTGGCCGACCCGACGCCCAGCAAAATACCGGCGATAGGCAGCACGGACACGGGCAGCATCAGCGATTTACCTACTTTTTGCAGGTTTGCAAATGCATTCTTGAACATAATAGAGAGTGCTCCTGAGTAAATAGTGCTTCTACTTCTGATAGTTCGCATGAAGGTGGGGAGGTCATCCTTCACGCGGTCGGGATGTGATATGCATCCTCATTAATTTTTACGCAGAGTAAAATAAATGTTGCACCAAATGTTTGATAGCAGTCACGTTTCAACTCATGGGAAACCCACGTTACTATCAGAAGTCTTATGGTTTGTGATCTAACGCTAAAAATAACCCCAGCCACAGTGCCGATGAAACGGAAAATAGCAGGGGTTATTCGCGATTAATTACGAAGCAAAAAAAAACTCGCGTATTCTCAACCAGGATCAGGCCACGGTCAACCGTGCTGCATCAATATGGAATAACCGAGCAAAATTTTCGGTGGTGGTGGATGCCAGCTGTTCGAGACTGACATTTTTGAGGATAGCCAGATATTCAGCCACATCACGCACATAAGCCGGCTGGTTTTCCTTGCCGCGGTAGGGAACCGGCGCCAGCCATGGAGAATCCGTTTCGATCAGCAACCGATCTAACGGTACGTAACGCGCAACATCGCGTAATGCATCCGCATTACGGAAGGTCACAATCCCGGAAAAAGAAATATAGAACCCCAGATCCAGCAGTTTCTCCGCGGTTTCCCGATCTTCGGTAAAACAGTGCAGCACACCGCCGCATTCATCCGCTTTTTCTTCCCGCAGAATAGCCAGCGTATCTTCACGGGCGGAACGCGTATGCACAATCACCGGCTTGTTCAACGCACGACCGACGCGGATGTGCTCACGAAACGACGCCTGCTGCTGAGGGATGGTCTCCTGCTGATAATAATAATCCAACCCGGTTTCCCCCAATGCGACGACGGACGGCAACGCAGCCAGCGTACGTAACTCGTCAACATCGTACGGCGTTTCCTGGCTGAGCGGATGCACGCCGCAGGAAAAGGCCACATTAGCACGCTCGCCAATCAGTTCGGTCATGGCGCGAAATCCCGGCAACGTGGTGGCGACCGCCAGAAAAAAGCCCACATCGCGCTCAAGGGCTTTGTTTAGCACGTCAGAGACATCTTTGTGCAACGACTGATAATCCAGACCATCAAGATGGCAGTGGGAATCAACTAACAACATAATCAGGAATTCCGGTATTCAGGAAAAAGATGACGGCACCGGCAGTGTGGGAGACGACAATAGCCTCTCCCACGCCAGCAACAGCTCCGTTAATAACAACTCACGGTTTACACCCGTCACCGCTAACAATTGGTGTCTGCAGTGCAACCAACGCCGCAGGCTATGGTGCAGGCGAGTATCTCCAAGCTGGGATGCCAATTGTGCTATCAGCAGCGCCTGATCCTGGTTGGTGCGTTGCTCAGCAGCCTGATAACGCCATTTCAGCGCATCCATAAACAGCGTGCTGATCCAGTGGATCCGACGATCGGCATCATCATGATTCAGCACGGATAGCAATGCCAACGCATCGCCAGATTGCAAGCTTTGACTTAACTGCCGGCAGACCATTTGCCGTGCCGCCCAGCACTCTGGTTGCAGCAAGGCGTCAGCCGCCAGCGGCGCTCCCGCCGACAGCCGCAACGCCGTCCGTAGCGCAAGGTCATCATCATGCCCGCGTGTACGCAGCCACTGCATCCCTTGCGGCTCGGTCGGCACATCCAGGTACAGATGCAGGCAACGGCTGCGCAGCGTCGCCAACAACTGGCCCGGTTCGCGGCAGCCCAACAGGAAATAAGTTTGCGCCGGCGGCTCTTCCAGCGTTTTCAACAGCGCATTGGCCGCCGCCTCCGTCAGGCTTTCTGCCCGCGGTAGCCAGATAACCTTGGCGCCGCCCTGACGTGAACGCTGGTACACCTGTTCCAGCACCTCACGCACCGCATCAACGCCCAGACTCTGTTTGCCTTTTTCGGGGATGAGCGTATGCCAATCCGGATGCGTACCGGCGTTCATCAATTCACAGGCGTGGCAACGCCCGCAACTTTTGGCGCCTTCCGGCTGCCGGCACAATAACCAACGGCTGAATGCATACGCCAGCGAAGCATCGCCCATGCCATCGATCGCATACAGCAACAACGCATGATGACCGCGTTTCGCCTGATGCGACGCCAGCAACTGACGGTAAGGCGCGTTCAGCCAGGAGTACCACTCCATTAACGACTCACTCCCCTCGCCCGTGCTGCCGCTGCAGCCAATCGGACAGAGCCTGACGAATATCGGCGTTAACCTGAGCCAATTCGCGGGAGGCATCAATCGTCACGATAGCGGCATCGGCCGCCGCCAACTGCCGGTAACGAGCACGGGTGCGCTCAAAAAACGCCAGCGACTCTTGTTCGATGCGATCCAGCTCGCCGCGCTGGCGCGCGCGTTTAAGCCCCAGCTCTGGCGGGATATCCAGATACAGCGTCAGGTCAGGACGAAAGTCGCCCAGCACGGTATCCCGCAGCGAGGTCATCAGGTGTGGGTCGATCCCGCGTCCACCGCCCTGATAAGCCTGAGAAGAGAGATCATGCCGATCACCCACTACCCAGGCGCCGCGCGCCAGTGCCGGACGGATCACGTTCTCCACCAGTTGCACGCGCGCGGCGTACAACATCAGCAACTCCGCTTTATCTGTTAATGTTTCCCCTGCCACGCCTTGTTTGATAAGCGTACGTAATTTCTCCGCCAACGGCGTACCACCGGGTTCGCGGGTAAAAACGACATCATGAATGCCAAACGACCGCAATGTTTCCACGACGACGGCATGAGCGCTGGTTTTGCCCGCACCTTCCAGGCCTTCAATCACGATAAATTTACTGTTATTCATTCTTTTCCTTTCCGGCGGCGGCAGCCTGCGCGGAACGATATACCTGCACGGCGCGATTATGATCGTTCAAATTAGACGTAAATGTGTGCCCACCTTTACCATCGGCCACAAAATAGAGATAGTGGGTTTTCGCCGGATGCGCCGCCGCCTCAAGAGACGCTTTTCCCGGCATGGCGATCGGTGTGGGCGGCAGCCCGCTAATCACATAAGTATTGTACGGCGTAGGGGCATCCAACGCACTGCGGGTAATGACGCCGTTATAGCTCTCACCCATGCCATAGATCACCGTCGGATCGGTCTGCAACCGCATCCCGGTTCGCAGTCGGTTAATAAATACCGATGCAACCAATGGCCGTTCATCATTCACTGCGGTTTCTTTTTCAATCAATGATGCCATAACCAGCAGCTCTTCCGGGGTTTTATAAGGCAATCCCTCATCACGGGCACTCCAGACGTCATTAAGCATTTTTGCCATCCGCTGATGTGCTCGCTGCAAGATAGACTTATCACTCATCCCCGCCGTGTGAAGATAAGTATCCGGGTAAAACCAGCCTTCAGGATTCGGCTTGTCTTTCAACCCTACGGCATCGGCGATCGCCTGCGGGGTTTTATCTTCCAGCGTATGCCTGAGATAAGGCGCCGACTTCAACGTTTCCTGCCAGTCCTTTAAACGTGTGCCTTCTACAAATCGCACCGCGAACTGCGCTTCCTTGCCGCTGGCCAACAACGCCAGCATGTCGCGCACCGTCATGGCAGGCATCAACCGATAAGTTCCCGCTTTGAACGTCGCCAGTTCCGGCTCCAGATACAGCAGCCCCGAAAACCACCAACTCTCGCTTATCACCTGCTGTTCTACCAGCAGCGCTTGTAAACCTTCACGATTCGTGCCGGCAGGGAGAGTAAAAATGGTTTCCTGTTTGATAGCCAGCGGCGAAGCAGCAAAGTGCTGTACTTGCTTCCACCTGCCCCAGACTACGATGACCAGCAGAACAATAACCCCAAGAACCCACTTTGTTCTCTTCATAACACATCATGACTCACAGTTAGGGCTCAGAAAGTCATATAACTCTCGTGAGCGATAACGCCAGGTATGCGCCTGATTCACGGGTATCACCGGCATCAGCGCATTACATACCAGCACTTCATCGGCATCCGCCAGTACGTCCAGTGATGCGGACACCACATGGAGCTCAAACACGGAGACCTGCAACAACGCCATAATATGTCGGCGCGCCACACCGTCAACGCCGGAAAGCGCGACATCCGGCGTAAACACCCGCTTTCCCTGGCGCCAGAATAAATTAGCCGCACAGCATTCCACCAGCGCCCCGGAAGTGTCAAGCACCAGCGCCTCATCCGCACCGGAGCGTTCAAGATGCATACGAATCAGCACTTGCTCCAGCCGATTAAGGTGTTTGATTCCCGCCAGCCATGCATTCTGCGCCAGCGGTACCGGGCTGAGCGCTAATTGGATACCATCCTGACGCCACCTGGCATAATGCGACGGATAAGGCGCCTGCATGACGATACGCACCGGTTGTTGGCACCCTGCCGGGCTGTAGCCGCGGCCGCCGTTACCCCGGCTGATGATGACTTTTACCACACCCTCGACACAGCCCGCGGCGGCCTGTCGCATCTCTTCACGCAACAGTGACCAGTCGACATCAGGCAGCAGCAACTTTTCCGCACCTTGCTGCAAGCGTTGAATATGACGTTCGAGCCAGACGATTTGGCCTTCCACCACTCTTGCCGTGGTAAAACAGCCATCACCAAACTGCACACTGCGATCCGATACCGGCAGTTGCTGCTCCGCTTTTCCGTCAATCCACCACATATTCGCCTCCCCAGCCAGAGTGCAAGCCTGTCAATCATTGGTGTGTCCGGCAAGCAGCAATATCCTATTTGACAGACAAAAAAAAGCCCGGCAGAACCGGGCTCATTATTAAAACATCACATCAAACTTTACGGAACACCACAGAACCGTTGGTTCCGCCGAAGCCAAAGGAGTTACACAGCGTGTATTCCATGCCGGCAACCTGACGCGCTTCGTGTGCCACAAAATCCAGATCACAACCCTCATCCGGATTATCCAGGTTGATGGTTGGCGGAACGGCATTATCACGCAGCGCCAGAATACAGAAGATTGACTCTACCGCACCCGCAGCACCCAGCAAGTGACCGATCATAGATTTGGTTGAACTGACCAACACCCGAGTATCCGCACCGAAAACCGATTTCACCGCGTGAGCTTCAGCCTTATCGCCTGCCGGCGTTGAAGTTCCGTGCGCGTTGATATATCCGATTTTTTCTGTCGTGATACCGGCATCACGCAAGGCATTTTCCATCGCCAGGGCCGCTCCGGCACCGTTTTCCGGCGGAGACGTCATGTGGTAGGCATCGCTGCTCATGCCGAAACCGACGATTTCGGCATAGATTTTCGCTCCGCGCTTTTTAGCGTGTTCATACTCTTCCAGTACCAGAATGCCGGCACCGTCGCCCAAGACAAAACCGTCGCGATCTTTATCCCACGGACGGCTTGCCGCCTGTGGATTGTCATTACGGGTCGATAAAGCCCGCGCCGCGCCGAACCCGCCGACGCCCAGCGGCGTACTGGCCTTTTCAGCCCCGCCGGCCAGCATAACATCGGCATCGTTATACGCGATAATGCGCGCAGCGTGGCCGATGTTATGCACACCGGAAGTACAGGCGGTGGCAATCGAAATGGTAGGCCCGCGCAGACCGAACATGATGCTCAGGTGCCCGGCGACCATATTCACAATGGTTGACGGTACGAAAAACGGACTGATTTTACGCGGACCACCATGCATCAGCGCGCCATGGTTTTCCTCGATCAGCCCCAGACCACCAATACCCGACCCGATAGCAGCCCCGATACGACCCGCATTAGCTTCCGTTACCTCAAGGCCTGAGTCCTGCATGGCCTGAATGCCTGCTGCAATTCCGTATTGAATGAAGGCGTCCATCTTGCGCGCTTCTTTGCGCGAAATGAAATCTTCACTGTTAAAGTCCTTTACTAAGCCAGCAAAACGCGTTGCATAGGCACTAGTATCGAAATGATCAATCAGGCTGATACCACTCTGACCGGCAAGAAGAGCATTCCAGGTTGACGCTACTGTATTGCCGACAGGAGATAACATGCCCAGACCAGTCACAACTACTCGACGCTTAGACACGCTTATCCTCCAGGGAGGGAAAAAAATGATACTGAGGTAGAAGAAAACTTAGGCGGTCGAGCGACCGCCTAGATATGTTCGATTACTGCTGGTTAGCCTGAATGAAATCAATGGCTGCCTGAACAGTCGTGATTTTTTCAGCTTCTTCGTCTGGAATTTCGGTATCGAATTCTTCTTCCAATGCCATTACCAGTTCAACAGTGTCAAGAGAATCAGCGCCCAGGTCATCAACGAAAGAGGCATTGTTCACGACTTCTTCCGGCTTAACACCCAGCTGTTCAACGATGATTTTCTTAACGCGTTCTTCGATAGTGCTCATACTCTTAAATTTCCTATCAAAACTCGCTTTCGCGATGGTTTTCGTAGTGTATAAAATGTTGAAAAAGATGCAACAAAATCAATACTGGTCGAACCAAGATTTTGTGCTTTTTGCAGTTTTCGCTGCAAATTAACGCAAATTACGGTGTTACTTATCAGATCATATACATGCCACCATTGACATGCAATGTTTCGCCAGTAATGTAACCCGCCTCATCAGAGGCTAAAAACGCTACAGCACTGGCGATTTCTTTAGCATCACCCAGACGATTGGCCGGAACATTCGTCAAAATGCCCGCGCGTTGTTCCTCTGTCAATGCCCGAGTCATATCGGTTTCGATGAAGCCAGGCGCCACCACGTTAACGGTGATACCGCGAGACGCCACTTCCTGAGCCAGTGATTTACTGAAACCAACCAACCCCGCTTTGGCAGCGGCATAGTTGGCCTGACCAGAATTGCCGCGGGAACCGATCACGGACCCTACGGTAATGATGCGACCAAAACGTTTTTTCATCATGGCGCGCAACACTGCTTTGGACAGCCGGAAAACGGAACTCAGGTTGGTATCCAGTACTTCCTGCCAGGCCTCATCTTTCATACGCAACATCAGATCATCGCGCGTAATCCCGGCATTGTTCACCAGAATATCAATATCGCCGAATGCTTCTTTGATGCTGGCCAAAACGCTTTCTATTGAGGCACTGTCCGTAACGTTCAACGCATAACCTTTACCTTTCGGCCCCAGCCATGCGCTGATATCCGCCGCCCCTTTCTCACTGGTGGCAGTACCGATTACGGTGGCGCCGCGGGCAGCCAACGTCTCGGCGATAGCCCGGCCAATACCACGACTAGCGCCCGTCACCAGGACAATTTTTCCTTCAAAATTCATTATCTTCACCGTTTTACTGTTCAAGCGCTGCTGATAAGGAAGCAGGATCATTAATCGCCGTCGCCGTGAGGCTATCGACGATTCGTTTGGTCAGCCCGGTCAGTACCTTGCCAGGGCCAACCTCTAGCAGGGAAGAAACGCCCTGCGCAGACATGTATTCGACGCACTCCGTCCAGCGAACCGGATTATGCAGTTGGCGCACCAGCGCGCTGCGGATGGCTTCCGGCGCAGATTCAGCACGCACATCCACATTATTCACTACCGGCACGTTCGGTGTGTTGAACGTGATGGCCTCCAGCGCCTCCGCCAGCTTACGTGCCGCCGGTTCCATCAACGCACAGTGAGACGGCACACTGACCGGCAACGGCAAAGCACGTTTCGCACCCGCGGCTTTACACGCGGCACCGGCACGCTCAACGGCGTCTTTACTACCGGCAATCACTACCTGACCCGGCGAATTGAAATTGACCGGTGAAACCACCTGGCCTTGCGCAGCCTCGGCACAGGCAGCAGCGATCGCGTCATTATCAAGACCGATGATAGCATACATCGCACCAGTCCCTTCCGGCACGGCTTCCTGCATCAGCTTACCGCGCAGTTCAACCAGACTAACCGCCTGTCTGAAATCCATAACCCCGGCACAGACCAGTGCGGAGTACTCTCCCAGACTGTGGCCCGCCATCAATGCCGGCAACGGGCCGCCCTGTTGCTGCCAGACACGCCAAAGCGCGACTGAGGCGGTTAATAAAGCCGGCTGGGTCTGCCAGGTTTTATTCAGTTCTTCCGCCGGCCCCTGCTGGGAAAGCAGCCACAAGTCATATCCCAGCACCGAGGACGCTTCGTCAAACGTTTCTTTGATCAACGGAAACTGTTCGGCCAGTTCAGCCAACATACCGACAGACTGAGACCCCTGACCGGGAAATACCATTGCAAATTTCGTCATAGTAATACGTCCAGATTAATCAAAAACGAATCAGAGCGGAGCCCCAGGTAAAGCCGCCGCCAAATGCTTCCAACAGAATCAACTGTCCACGTTGAATCCGCCCATCACGAACGGCCTCATCCAGCGCCGAAGGGACGGACGCGGCGGAGGTATTGCCATGGCGATCGAGCGTGACGACCACTTTATCCATCCCCATACCTAATTTTTTAGCGGTAGCGCTGATAATGCGCAAATTCGCCTGATGGGGAACCAGCCAGTCGAGCTCACTTTTATCCAGGCCGGACGCATCCAGCGTTTCTTCTACAATGTGGGCGAGTTCTGTTACCGCAACTTTAAATACTTCATTACCCGCCATCGTTAAATAAGCAGGCTGCGGTTCATGACGATCCGCATGAGGCAACGTCAGAAGGTTGCCATAACTGCCATCGGCGTGCAGATGTGTAGAAAGAATACCCGGCTCGTCCGAGCGGCCTAACAGCACGGCGCCGGCAGCGTCGCCGAACAGAATCAACGTGCCGCGATCAGCCGGATCCAATGTTCTTGACAAAGCATCTGACCCGATGACCAGCGCATATTCCACCGCACCGCTTTTCACATACTGGTCGGCCACGCTCAACGCGTAGGCAAAGCCGGCGCAGGCGGCTGCAAGATCAAAGGCGATCGTATCTTTGATGCCCAGCATCTGCTGGATTTGGCAAGCCGCGCTGGGGAACGCATGGCTGGAAGATGTCGTCGCTACGATCAGCAATCCCACCCGGCTCTTATCGACGTCTGCCATTTCAAGGGCGTTCTGCGCAGCGCGATACCCCATTGAAGCAACGCTTTCATCCGGCGCAGCAATGCGACGCTCACGAATACCGGTACGTGTGACGATCCATTCATCCGACGTATCCACCATTTTTTCTAAATCAGAGTTCGCTCTGATTTGTTCGGGCAAATAACTTCCCGTTCCGAGAATCTTTGTATACATGTACGCTCAGTCACTCTTGGGTAATACAGCCTTTAGTCGCGACGCAATCCGTTCCGGGAGTTGCCGCTGCACCGTCTGCATCGCCTGTTCAATCGCTACAGCAAACGCATTTTGGTTCGCAGCACCGTGGCTTTTTATGACAGTTCCACGTAATCCTAACAGACATGCACCGTTATAGTGGTCAGGGTTCAGGTGTCCGAAACGCCTGGCCAGACGTCTTTGCAGCCAACGCCCTAAAAATTTCAACCACCATGGCTGTGCTTGCCGACTTTCTCCCCTACCGGACGTCCCCTTCAGGAGAGACAGAAACATTCGCACGACACCTTCCATAGTTTTTAATGTGACGTTACCTACAAAGCCGTCACAGACCACCACATCCGTTTTGCCGGTCAGTAATTCGTTACCTTCCAGATAACCGATATAGTTAATCGAAGGCATCATTTTTAATTGCGCTGCGGCATCCCGAATACTGGCAAGCCCTTTGCTTTCTTCTTCACCGATATTCAGCAACGCCACTCGCGGGTTCGGTAATCCGAGCACGTCTTCCGCCATGACGGACCCCATCACGGCAAACTGGACCAACATCGAACTGTCGCAGTCAACATTCGCCCCTAAATCCAATACGACGCTTTTGCCATGTTGCTGATGAGGCAGCATGGTCACCAAGGCCGGGCGATCAATCCCCTCAATGGGTTTAATCAACAGTGTCGCCAATCCCATCAACGCGCCGGTATTACCCGCGCTGACGCAGGCTTGCGCCCGTCCTTCCCGGATCAGCTCCAGAGCAATGCGCATAGATGTCCCCCGGCTCGAACGAATAGCCTGAGACGGGCGCGCATCGCCAGCAATGACCGATTCAGCTGGCACAATTTCCAAACGGGAAGATAACGAAGAATCGACTTTGGCAAGTAATGGAGTAAGCGCAGAAGGATCGCCGACCAACAGCAAATGGAGGTCTGGATTAGAAGCCAGTGCCTGCAACGCAGCAGGCACTGTAATGCGGGGACCGAAGTCCCCGCCCATTGCATCTAACGCCAAGGTTAGGCGCGTCAAAGTGTTTCCTTGCTAAATCGCAAGAATTACTTGGCAACAACCTTGCGACCGCGGTAGTAACCATCCGCAGTGACGTGATGACGCAGATGTGTTTCGCCGGAAACTTTATCTACGGATACAGCGGAAGTGGTCAGCGCATCGTGAGCACGACGCATACCACGTTTGGAACGGCTAGGTTTATTCTGTTGTACGGCCATGGACCTTACTCCTTAATTACTTACGCTTTAAACTGGCTAATACGGCAAATGGATTCGGTTTTTCCGCCTCAGCGGGCAACTGACCAAACACCATATCCGCTTCGGACACTTCACAGTGTTCAGAATCATGCACCGGCGCAATGGGCAAAGAGAGGATAAGCTCATCTTCAACCATCGCCAGCAAATCAACCTCACCGAACTCATTGACTTCGATAGGCTCATAAGCTTCCGGCAAGGCTTCGGCCTGCTCATCACTGATGACCGGGCTAAAACAGAACGTGGTGTGGACCTGATGTTCGAAAGGCTTGCCGCAGCGCTGACACAGCAACGTCACCGTTACATCAGCCTGTCCATCAATCACCGCCAGCCGCTGGCTGTCAATGCTGAACGACAGCGTCGCATTCACATCGCTGTCCACACTAACCACTGAGTCGGCAACACGCATCGCCTGTTCAGCCGTATAGACACCAACATAATCTAAACGCTTTTGAGCAGTGCGAACCGCATCAAGGGTTAAGGGTAATTTTACCTTTTGCATAGGGCGCGCATATTAACGTCGTAACGACGGAGAGTCAAAGAAAAAGGTGGCGAGGTCAGTACTTTCACCCAAATTTGCTTTCGCACACCCCTATTCGCTTCCAGAGCGACAAGCAGTTTAAAATGCATTCCCTGATTACGCTATGGCCTGGTTTAAATTTATGTCCCGGATTGTGCTCGCTTCTACGTCTATTTATCGCAAAGCTCTACTGGAAAAATTAGGATTGCCGTTTGTATGCGCCGCGCCTGATATTGATGAAACGCCTCATGATGGTGAAAATACCGTCTCGCTGGTTCGCCGACTGGCTATCAGCAAGGCGCGAGCGCTGGCCAACCGCTATCCGAACCACCTTATTATCGGTAGCGATCAGGTCTGTGTACTGGAAGGAGCGATTACCGGAAAGCCGCACACGCCGGAAAACGCGATACGCCAGTTACAACAAGCCAGTGGGCAATGCATCACCTTTTATACCGGCCTGGCGTTATTCAACAGTTCGACGGCGCATCTGCAATCAGTCGTTGAGCCGTTTGACGTGTACTTTCGTACACTCAGTACTCGGGAAATTGAACGCTACGTTGATATTGAGCAGCCGCTTGACTGTGCAGGCAGCTTTAAAAGCGAGGGGCTTGGCATCACCTTGTTCGACCGGCTATCAGGGCGTGATCCCAATACCCTGATAGGATTGCCGTTGATTACGCTGCTGGAGTTATTGCGCGAAGAAGGTGTAAATCCCTTGTTACTTTGAAACCGTATTGCCTTGAAAACCGTTGCGCACGCCTCACCGTTGTAAGGCCGGCGTGCGTATAAGGTTATTTCGAGTTCTGTCGCTGCCGCAAAACCTGCAGACAATGGCGTAATGCCTCATCAAGCGGCGCTTCAATACGCAGCATCTCTCCGGTATGAGGGTGTTCGAAACGTAATGCCTGCGCATGGAGAAACAGGCGTTTGAGCCCAGTCCCCGTCAGTTGCGCGTCAAAATCGCGATCACCATACCGATCGTCAAACGCAATCGGGTGGCCGGCATACTGAGTATGAACACGAATCTGATGGGTTCGTCCGGTCACCGGACTGGCGCGCACCAGCGTGGCGCAATCGAACCGCTCCTCTACCTTGAACAGCGTTTCCGACGGCTTCCCTTCACTATTCACCCGAACGATACGCTCACCGCTTTGCAGCACATTCTTCAGCAAAGGGGCCTGGACCGACTTACAATGCGATTGCCACTGACCGCGCACCAGCGCCAGATAGTCTTTCTGCATACCCTTCCCGCGCAACTGCTCATGTAGCGAACGCAGGGCCGAGCGTTTTTTCGCCACCAGCAGAACCCCGGACGTATCGCGGTCCAGACGATGGACCAGTTCCAGAAAGCGCGCATCAGGGCGCAGAGCTCTAAGGCCTTCGATTACCCCGAAGCTGAGCCCACTGCCGCCATGCACGGCAGTACCCGACGGTTTATTCAGCAGCAACAGATGATCATCTTCATAGAGGATACAATCAGCCAGAGCGGAGACTTTATCCAGGCTGGCGGAAACCGCCGCCTCTTCACGCTCAGACTGGCGCACCGGCGGAATACGCACTTCATCGCCATCCTGCAGCTTATATTCCGGCTTGATGCGTTTTTTGTTTACCCGCACTTCGCCTTTGCGCAGGATGCGATAAATCATGCTTTTCGGCACGCCTTTAAGCTGCGTACGCAAAAAATTGTCGATTCGCTGACCGGCTTCCTCGGCGGAAATCGTCAGAAATTGTACGGTTGGATTCTCTGTTTTCATGGAGCCGGATTCTAAAGAGCACACATCGATAGCGCCACATCTTTTTCTATGGTTAACTGTCAGTCTGGCTTATGAAGATATTGTTACTGCCCATGACCAGACTGGTTTCAGCACCAATCGGCATCAGTTTGATTAAAAGCAGCACAATAAACTTTATATTGACAGGCAAAGTCACCTTGCTAACGACGTAGCAGCAATGGAATAATGCTTTGGCTTTCCGTGCTGATTTCCGGTAGAACAAGGGAAATTGCGGAATTATTATATTTGTCTGATTACTCATAAACGCAGCAATGGCGTAAGACGTATTGAATAATCAGGCAGTTAGCGAGCTGTGGTTTGCAGCTTGGCCGGCATATGGAATCAGATCTGGCAACCTACTTTCAGAAGCTGTTCCCGCAGTAAACGTGCTGTATTTCATCAGGAAATACAGGCTACCGAAACATGCGCCTCTATGCAGGCGACAACCGTGAGGTTGACGCCCCTGCGATAAGACACGAGGCCATCGGTCCCCTCCGGTCATGCACCGCGTTCATCCGCAGCTCTATCAATAATGTAAGTAAAAATAACGAGTTATGTACGATGAAAAGAATGTTGATTAACGCAACTCAACAGGAAGAGTTGCGTGTTGCCTTGGTTGATGGTCAGCGGCTCTATGATTTGGATATTGAAAGCCCCGGACACGAGCAAAAAAAGGCAAACATTTACAAAGGCAAAATCACCCGCATTGAACCTAGCCTTGAAGCCGCTTTTGTTGATTACGGCGCAGAGCGACACGGCTTCCTTCCTCTCAAAGAAATCGCCCGCGAATACTTCCCCAGCAATTACAACTCTCACGGTCGTCCGAACATCAAAGACGTGCTGCGTGAAGGTCAGGAAGTTATCGTTCAGGTGGATAAAGAGGAACGCGGCAACAAAGGCGCCGCTTTAACCACTTTTATTAGTCTCGCCGGCAGCTATTTGGTATTGATGCCAAACAACCCACGCGCAGGCGGTATCTCCCGTCGTATCGAAGGCGATGACCGTACCGAACTGAAAGAAGCGTTGGGCTCACTGGAACTGCCGGATGGGATGGGCTTGATCGTCCGTACCGCCGGGGTAGGTAAATCCGCCGACGCATTACAGTGGGACCTGGCGTTTCGTCTGAAGCACTGGGAGGCTATCAAAAAAGCAGCGGAAGGCCGCTCGGCGCCATTCCTGATTCATCAGGAAAGCAACGTGATTGTCCGCGCGTTTCGTGACTATTTGCGCCCGGACATCGGTGAAATTCTGATCGATAATCCCAAAATTCTGGAGCTGGCTAAAGAGCATATCGCTGCGCTGGGTCGCCCGGATTTCAGTAGCAAAATCAAACTGTACACCGGTGAAATTCCGCTGTTCAGCCATTATCAGATTGAATCGCAGATAGAGTCCGCCTTCCAGCGTGAAGTGCGTCTGCCCTCGGGCGGCTCCATCGTCATCGATACCACCGAAGCGCTGACCGCTATTGATATCAACTCCGCCCGGGCAACTCGCGGCGGCGACATTGAAGAAACCGCATTCAACACCAACCTGGAAGCTGCCGATGAAATCGCTCGCCAGTTGCGTCTGCGCGATTTGGGTGGTTTGATTGTCATCGACTTCATTGACATGACTCCGGTTCGCCATCAACGTGAGGTGGAAAACCGCCTGCGTGACGCGGTACGCCAGGATCGTGCCCGTATTCAGATTGGCCGTATTTCCCGCTTTGGCCTGCTGGAAATGTCACGCCAGCGCTTAAGCCCGTCGCTGGGTGAATCCAGCCACCACGTCTGTCCACGCTGTAGCGGCACCGGCACTATTCGTGACAATGAATCACTGTCGCTGTCTATCCTGCGCCTGATTGAAGAAGAAGCGCTGAAAGAAAACACCAAAGAAGTCCATGCGATTGTACCGGTGCCTATCGCGTCTTATCTGCTTAACGAAAAACGCGAAGCCGTCAATGCAATCGAAAAACGTCAAGGCGGCGTTCGCGCTATTATCGTGCCGCATGATGGGATGGAAACGCCGCACTACTCCGTGCTGCGCATCCGCAAAGGTGAAGAAAAACAAACCCTGAGCTACATGTTGCCTCAGTTACTGGATGCTGAATCTCAGCAGGTAACGGAAGAGCAAGTCGCTGAACGCCGTGCACCCGAACAACCAGCGCTGGTTTCGTTCACTATGCCGGATATTCCGCCCGATGAAGCCAAATCGACGGTGGTCACGGCGACTCCGCCTGCCGCAGCCAAACCCGCTGTTCCTGAACGGGGTTTGTTCGGACGTTTTATCGGCGCCCTGAAGGGGATTTTCGCATCATCCGACGACGGCAAAGACCAGCAGCCTGCCGATACCGCTAAAGCGGAATCCGACGAGCAGGAGCAAAGGCCGGAACGTCGGAACAATCGCCGTCAGTCCGGCCGTCGGGATCGTCCTCGCGACAATCGCGAACCGCGTGAACGTGATGAGCAGCGTCGTAACAAACGCGTACAGCAGCAGAATGCAGACGTTGAAAACGCCCCTGTAACGGATACGTCGGTTCAGGATAAAGCCGTACGTGATGAGCAACGCCGCGAACAACGCGCTGAGCGTCAGCGTCGCCGCCAGGAAGAAAAACGTCAGGCGCAGGGTGAAGTCAAAGAACTGAACAATGCCGCCGCCGAGACAGAAGATGTTGTTACCGAACAGGAAAAACCAGCACAGGTAATGCCGCGTCGTCAACGCCGCCAGTTGACCCAAAAAGTAAGGATTGAAGAGAGTAACGCCACAGGAGAAGACGCTGGCGCAGCACCTCTTTCTGTTACGTACGTGCCATCTTCTCAGGCAGAAGAAACGCTGGATTCCGTTGCTCCGGTCACGGATGTCGCGGATACGGAGAATGATGTTGCCGCAACGGAAAACAGCCGTGAAAATGGCTTGCCTCGCCGTTCCCGTCGTTCACCTCGTCATCTGCGTGTCAGCGGTCAACGCCGCCGTCGCTACCGTGATGAGCGCTACCCGACGCAATCACCGATGCCACTGGCGCAAGCTTCCGCCTCACCGGAAATGGCTTCAGGTAAAGTTTGGGTTCATTACCCAATCGCACAGCCGCAACAGGCGGAATGGATTGAAGAAAGTACCGCTACGCCTGCCGACGACGTGCAGCATTCTGCCGCGCCGGAACTCGCCGCTGCAGCGGTGTTGACCGAGGTTGCAGAGGTTGTGGCCGCAACGCCTGCAAGCACTCCAATCGTA
This sequence comes from Dickeya sp. ws52, assembly GCF_007210685.1. Taxonomy (NCBI): domain Bacteria; kingdom Pseudomonadati; phylum Pseudomonadota; class Gammaproteobacteria; order Enterobacterales; family Pectobacteriaceae; genus Dickeya; species Dickeya sp. ws52. Next base: position 105,783 of record NZ_SZVX01000005.1, on the reverse strand, counting down.
GAAGCACCGGCATCGTCTCCAACACAGCAGGATTCAACCGAATCCAGCAGCGATACTCAGCCTGCCGAAGCCAATGTGCCGGAACAGGCTCAGGAAGACATATCGCCGTCTACGGAGCCTCAGGCGCCTGCGCCTCAGGTTGTAGATAAGATTGCCGATGCTGGAGAAACGCCTGCTGATGCTGTTCCGGATAATGAGACCGTAGCCGACGGCGATGAATCCATGGCGGCTCAGGTCGCTGAACAACCACTGGTGACTCAAGCTCAGGAACAGGCCGAGATCACGCCCGTTGCCGAAGAGCCTGCCGTTACGCCGGCGCTTGTCGAGAGTGTCTCTGTTGTGGTAGCGACGAGTCAGCATCACGCCACTGCGCCAATGACGCGTGCACCGGCTCCGGCATACATTCCGGATGCTCCACGCGTGAGTGACTGGCAGCGCCCGGCATTTGAATTTACAGGCAAAGGTTCCGCAGGTGGTCATGCTGCCGTTAATCAAGCCAGCGCACCCGCAACTCGCCCTGTAGAGTGATATGAAAAAAGCACCTGGCGTTTGCAGGTGCTTTTTCTTCCATTCAGTGCCCGTCTATGACGGGCATTTTTTTAAGCTACGACCTGTAGCAACTTAATATCAATGCCTTCAGTTTTGCCTTCAAGCTGAGCGACAAACGCTTGAAAATGGGCGGTCTTTTCATGTTCATTGATCGCTTCCTGACTTTTCCAGCGTTCAAAAAACACGAATGAACCGCTTTTATTCAGTTCCTCATGCAATTCATACTGCAAGTTGCCCGCTTCCTGGCGGCTCGGTGCTACAACCTGACGAACAACTGCTGTGACCTCATTAATAAATTCCGGTTTAGCCTGAATAGTGGCAACGATACGAATTTCCATCATAATGCTCCATTTATATAACAACCAATTGAATATCCAACCATAAAACGCCAACAACAAGCTAATTTCAACCTTTTCGCAACGAACGGATGCATTAGCGACATTTTCCGCTTATGCTTATTCCCCGCCGTATTTCCCCCTGCTTCAGGGATGCTACTTACTGACTGCCGGAGTTTTCATGACCCCCTTGTCGACTATCCTGAAGATTCGCCGTCCTGACGACTGGCATCTTCATCTGCGTGACGATCAGATGCTCAAGGCTGTACTGCCCTATACCAGTCGTTTGTTTGCCAGAGCCATCGTGATGCCGAATCTGACGCCGCCCATTACCCGCGTGGCACAGGCCGAAGCATATCGGCAACGGATTTTATCCGCTGTTCCTGACGGTGAGACCTTCCAGCCGCTGATGACCTGCTATCTGACTGAGTCACTGGACAAAAACGAGATAATCTCCGGCCATCAGCAAGGCGTATTTACTGCTGCCAAGCTTTACCCGGCACATGCCACGACAAACTCAAGTCATGGGGTTTCAGATATCAAAACTATCTATCCCATACTGGAAGCGATGCAAAAACTGGGAATGCCGCTGTTGGTGCATGGTGAGGTCACCGACCCGGAAGTCGACATCTTCGATCGCGAGGCTCGTTTCATCGAACGAATCATGGAACCGCTGCGTAAGCAGTTCCCGGAGCTGAAAGTGGTTTTCGAGCACATTACCACTCGTGAAGCGGCGCAGTATGTACAATCAGCCGATCGCTTCGTGGCGGCCACCATTACTCCGCAACACTTGATGTTCAACCGCAACCATATGCTGGTAGGCGGTATTCGCCCGCACCTGTACTGCCTGCCAATCCTCAAGCGCAACATACACCAGCAGGCACTACGCGAAGCCGTTGCCTCCGGCAGTGAGAAATTTTTCCTCGGCACCGACTCTGCGCCCCACGCCAAACATCGTAAAGAGTCATCCTGTGGTTGTGCCGGCGTTTTCAATGCACAAGCATCACTCAGCGCCTACGCCACCGTGTTTGAAGAGTTGAACGCACTGGATAAACTGGAAGCCTTCTGCTCGTTGAACGGCCCTCGTTTTTATGGGCTACCGGTTAATGAAGAGACGCTGGAACTGCACCGTCAGCCAGTACAATTTCCAGAAGAGATACCAGCGGGTGAAGAAAGCATCATTCCATTCCTTGCTGGCCAGAGTCTGAACTGGTCGGTTGCCTGATAGTATGCCCCCGACCCGGGCGGGGGCGTCTATACATTTTTTGTTCACGATTGTTGCTTTTCTTTGGGCGCTGTATAAAAATACAGTAAAAAAGGAGACAACTATGCGTATTGAACTCACTTTGGCAAAAACCACCCCACTGCCTGTCGGCGCACTTGAAGCATTGACAAGCGAATTGAGTCATCGGGTTCATGGCATTTACCCGGATACTTCTGTGCATATTCGTTATGCAGCTACAAATAACCTCAGTGTTTTCGGCGGCAGTAAGGACGATAAAGAAAGAATATCGGAAATCCTGCAGGAGACATGGGAGAGCGCTGACGACTGGTTTATTCAAAACGACTAATCCCGACGTCCATCGCAACAGGCGCCTATCGCCACATAAGTATCCAGCGATTCAGCGCTGTCGTTTTGCCTTCTCGTTTCGCTATGAGGCGTAGCGCTGAATCCCTTTCTTAACATTAAGATACTGTACTATTTTTGTTCAATTCCTGTTGTTCACTTTCCAAGATAATTAACCGAAACATCCACTTGAGTTTTTTTTACATTTAATTTCCATAAATGAATCCGGCGGAGATATACTGATATTGCTCAGCTACAAGAGCCGTCTTAAACCTCGTTTAGTCACTCACGGTAGTAACTAGTCAATAAGGGGTATTTATGGACAGAAAAAATGAGATTATTCAAACGCACCCGTTAGTGGGTTGGGATATCAGTACCGTTGACAGTTATGACGCGATGATGATCCGTCTGCATTACCTTTCTACGGCGGATCAGGCGCCGAATGAAGCACAGGTTGACCGAACATTATGGTTAACCACCGATGTGGCAAAACAGCTCATCTCCATTCTGGAAGCTGGCATTGCTAAAATCGAGTCAAAAGACTGCCGCCCTGCTGACTACCTTAAACATTAAAATTTTTCATATTTATCACCGATATCATTCACAGCTCTGACACCGCTCTCTGGAGCGGTGTCTCACTTTCATAACTATACTCTGAATAATTCATCACTTTATTTGTTCCTTTGGACAAATAACCAGAAAAATAAAATACAGAGGTAAAAAATTAAAAAATAAAGAAGTGATATTAGTTAATAAACAAAAATAGATAAATATTTATATAACATTACATACTTAACCCCTCCCCCTATATCGATTGACATATAAGTTTATTATTTTTAATATTCGATTTACATGTTGATTTTACTCTTCAATATCTTTAAGTTTTCGGAACGGTTGTTAACCAACGATAAGGATTTCAATAATGCTTTGGCGTAACACATCAACTCGCTATGGACAGGCGAGTATACTCCTGCACTGGATTACTGCTGCCACAGTGTATGGCATGTTTGGATTAGGCCTATGGATGGTTGCTCTGGGATATTACGACCCCTGGTATCACAAAGCGCCTGATATACATAAAGGGATTGGAGTATTACTGTTCGTTGTCCTGCTTATTCGGGCGATATGGCGCTGGATATCTCCGCCTCCTCATCCTCTTTCCAGTTATTCGGCACTGACTCGTATTGGTGCGGCACTGGCCCATATTTTTCTTTATCTGCTGTTATTTAGCATTCTTATTAGCGGTTATTTGATCTCTACCGCTGAAGGCCAATCAATTTCCGTATTTGGCTGGTTTTCCATTCCTGCCACGTTAAGCGGTGTTCAGGATCAAGCTGATATTGCAGGTACGATTCATTTGTATCTTGCATGGGCCGTGGTCATTTTGTCCGTCTTTCACGCTTTGGCAGCATTCAAGCACCACTTTATTGATCGTGACGCTACGTTGAAACGTATGTTGGGCCGACATGTTGATTAATTCATTCTGGATGTAAAGGAGACATATCCATGTTTAAGAAAGCACTCACCGGTGTAGTTATCGCTTCTCTGTTTACCTGGGCTGGCGTTGCCTCCGCCGCTGATTACAAAATTGACAAGGAAGGACAACACGCATTTGTTCAATTCCGAATTAAACACCTGGGGTACAGCTGGTTATATGGTACTTTCAAAGACTTCGACGGCGCCTTTACTTTCGATGAAAATAACCCTTCCGCAGATAAAGTCAGCGTCACCATTAATACCAACAGCGTAGATACGAATCACGCCGAACGCGATAAACACATTCGCGGAGCCGAGTTTCTGAACGCAACAAAATACCCTCAAGCGACATTTACATCGACAGCAGTGAAAAAAGAGGGTGACGAATTAAAAATTACCGGTGACCTTACATTAAATGGCGTCACCAAACCCCTTACGTTGGATGCCAAACCTGTTGGCCAGGGTAATGACCCATGGGGAAATTATCGTGCCGGCTTTGAAGCTGAGGGTAAACTGAAGCTAAAAGATTTTAATATCACTACCGATCTGGGGCCTGCTTCCCAGGAAGTAGAGCTGATTATTTCTATCGAAGGCATTCGCAAGAAGTAATGTCTCGCGCAGAGCCTAACCGCTCTGCGCGTCTCACCGAATTAATTCTTTTTCTCTTCCGGTGCAGGAATACCTAAGGCGGCATTTAGCAATCCTTTAGATTTATTGAATATTTTCATGCTTGCCTCACGATTCTTCCGACGCTGACGCTGTTCTTCCAACGGTAACCGAATTTCGTCCTGACACACATCACTACAGCACCCGGCATATTTTTCTGCACATGCCGGACATTGAATAAACAACAAATGGCACCCCTGATTTTTACAGTTGACATGGGTATCGCATGGTTCACCGCATTGATGACAATGTGCAATCACGTCACCTGATACACGCTCTCCCATTCGCTCGTCAAAAACAAAATTTTTACCGATAAACTTAAGGGGTAACCCGCGCGACTTAGCCTGACGGACATACTCAATAATACCGCCTTCAATGTGGTAGACGTTTTTGAAACCATGATGAAGCATATAAGCGCTGGCTTTTTCACAACGAATTCCGCCGGTACAATACATCACGATATTCTTGTCGTGTGCGTCGGCCAGCATATCGACCGCCATCGGTAATTGCTCCCGAAACGTATCTGAAGGCACTTCAATCGCATTTTCAAAATGACCAACTTCATATTCATAATGATTGCGCATATCGACAAACAGTGTATCGGGCTCATCCACCATGCGGTTGACATCTTCCGCATTAAGGTATTGACCAACTCGTGTTGGATCGAAACTGTCGTCATCAATACCATCAGCGACAATCCGGTCCCGTACTTTCATGCGTAATACCCAAAACGACTTACCGTCATCCTCCAGCGCAATATTCAGACGGATCCCGTCCAATACAGGGTGAGAACTAAATAATGCAGCGCGAAAATGCTCAAATCGGCTGGCCGGGACGCTGATCTGTGCATTGATGCCTTCTTTGGCGATATACACACGGCCAAATACCTGAATCTGATGAAAGGCGATGTATAACGCATCGCGAAAAGCCTGCGGCTCGTCTAACTGAAAATACTTATAAAAGGACACTGTTGTTCGCGGCTCGGTTTCAGCGAGCATACGCGCTTTCAGTTCCTCATTCGAAACACGGTTATGTAACACTGGCATGGTGTACTGTCCTGTTTTTATTGAGGTGAATGACGTTAAGGTGATATGAATGCAATGTTGCGCAAATAATAAATTTACGCTGCATCATACAGGAGGGATAGCCTGCTGTCAGTGAATGCCCCCCATTAATGACATCCGCTGTTCATGTTTCCAGCGGTGGTCTGTCGCCTTTACAGCAAATCCACCCGGCCCCCAACTACCAGGTGACTTTCGCACAAAAGATGCGCCAGGAAACGGGGTTAGTGACGATTGCCGTGCGATATTGTTCACCCCTCTCTGGCCGTGGAATGCGGTAATCAGGCTAAAAAAGCGCATCACCGTTTCTCCACAGTTCTGGCGGTGCGAACCACATTACGTCAAAGGGTTATTCACCTCCTGATAGCGATTAGTCCCCCCGCGCGCCATGCGGAGATTTATCGTGCAACATCACGAAACCCTATCAATGTCATCAAACGTTAAAATCCGTATTTCACAGATGCTATGATTAATACCGTATTGAATTTGCGGGTAAAAGCCTATGCGTATCTTCGTCTTAAGAAGGATACCGGCGGCTGTTTTGTTGAGAAACACACCTCACTCCATTAACCGTCGGCGCACTGTGCGCCGCTTTTTGATACTAAAGCTATGACACAAATCCCCTCCTTTCATCGCTCACTACTACACCCACGTTACTGGCCGACATGGTTAGGAATTATTCTGCTCTATCTGGTGGTACTACTGCCGTATCCTCTCATCTATCGTATCGGCACCGGCATGGGCAGGCTGTCTATGCGTATTCTAAAGCGCCGTGTCGCTATTGCTCACCGTAATTTGCAACTTTGCTTCCCTGATATGCCTATTGAAGAACGGGAAACGCTGGTTAAGAAAAACTTTGAATCTGTCGGTATGGGCGTCATGGAAACCGGTATGGCATGGTTCTGGCCAGACTGGAGAGTAACGCGCTGGTTTACCGTAATAGGGATCGAAAATATGCAGCCTTTACGTGAGCAGAAGCGTGGAGTGCTGTTGATTGGCCTACATTTTCTGACGCTGGAGTTAGGGGCTCGCATTTTCGGTATGCAAAACGCCGGTATTGGCGTTTATCGCCCCAATGATAATAAATTAATCGACTGGTTGCAGACCTGGGGCAGAATGCGCTCTAACAAATCCATGCTGGATCGCAAAGACGTAAAAGGCATGATTCGTGCACTGAAACAGGGTGAAATCATCTGGTACGCCCCCGATCATGACTATGGCCCACGCAGCAGTGTGTTTGTTCCTTTGTTTGCAGTTAAAAGCGCTGCTACCACCGTCGGCAGCTATATGCTGGCTCGGGCTGCAAAACCCGCGATTGTGCCGTTCGTTCCCCGCCGCCGAGCTGATGGGAAGGGTTATGAATTAATCATTCGCCCGGCTCAGCTGGATATACCGTTGGAAAATGAGGAAACCGCCGCTGCATGGATGAATACCCTGGTGGAAGAAAACATCATGCTGGCACCAGACCAATACATGTGGCTGCATCGGCGTTTCAAAACACGCCCTGCCGGCGAACCCTCACTCTATTAAACGCATCTTAATTACGCACCGAACAATATGGCCAGCCAGGAAAGTGCGATGGGCGACACGGCTCCGAACGATTAGGAACGCGACCTTTGCATTGCCTGGCTGGGCTTGCCCCCTTTACCGAGGCAGCCTTCAGCTTGGTCATCCCATTTCTCTCGCTATACCCCAAATAATTCGAGTTGCGAGACAATCGGCTTACATGCTGAACAACGCAACGCAGCAAATCCTCCGACGCTTCTGGAGTGCGCGACGATTCTGCCGGGAGCGGAGTTGAAGAGGCGAGGCACAAGGATGAGCCAAGTAATAAAGCCAACGGACGGTACCCGAAATGGAATGGGTGCGATTTGCCCTGCCCTGAATGACAAGCATAAAAAAAGCAACGGACATGCCGTTGCTTTTTCATTAAACCTGATCGCCAATCTATTCGCTTTTGATCATTGGTGCAGCAAGCATCTGATAATCACTTCGCCAATTACCGTAATTTTCCGGTTGGCTCCATACCCGATGATGCAGACGGGCCAATGTAACAGGGTCGCTGATTAGCGCCAGACGTAGATTTCCATCCACGTCCTGCGGCTTGCGACTTAGCGCCTCATTGACGCGTTGCTCACGCATATTTTCAATCGGTTTGCTCAGGCGGTGACGTGCCGTTGCCATCGCACTAGCCAACGCATTGATCGACGGGTCAAAAATCGCGTGCATGAAGCCATTTTCCAGCTTGCGCTCACGATTCCGGCGGAAATACTCATCAGTCGCCACCAATTCACGGGGAGGTTCATACTCTTCCGGAATAAGCAGCAGTTTGCCACGCTTACACGCTAAACCCAGACCAGCGCGACTCGACAACACCGATACCAACGGCGACAAAATCAATGAGAAGACGATTGGCCCCAGCCACCAGAGGAAACGTAAATCCAACCATGCCATACCGCCAGCCCAAACCAAGCCCAGCAAAAGTTGGGAACCATGACGGGCAAACGCTTCACTCCACGGGGTCGCATCATCATCACGTTGCGGCGACTTCCATTGTACCGACCACCCCAGGAATGCACTGACGACAAACACGGTATGGAACAACATACGCACTGGCGCCAGCAACACTGAAAACAGCATTTCAATCAGCAGAGAGAGGCACAATCTGGCAGTACCGCCATAAGATTTTGCCCCCTTGGCGCAAACCAAAATGACGCTCAACAGTTTCGGCAGGAACAACAGTACCAGGGTCGTCGAGAACAGGGCTATCGCCAGTTCCGGTCGCCACTGCGGCCATACCGGGTACAATTGACGCGGCTGCAGAAAGTACTGCGGCTCCATCAATGTATGCACCACCTGTAATGCCGTAGAAAGCGCCAGAAACATAAACCACAACGGCGCAGACAAATAAGACATGACCCCCGTCAGGAACACCGCACGATGTACCGGATGCATACCTTTGACCAAAAACAGCCTGAAGTTCATCAGGTTGCCGTGGCACCAACGACGGTCTCGCTTCAACTCGTCCAGCAGATTAGGCGGCAACTCTTCATAGCTACCCGGCAAATCGTAAGCAATCCAGACGCCCCACCCGGCACGACGCATCAACGCGGCTTCGACAAAGTCATGCGACAGGATGGAACCGGCAAAAGATCCCTCACCCGGCAACGGTGCCAGCGCACAATGCTCAATAAATGGTTTCACGCGGATGATCGCGTTATGCCCCCAGTAATGGGACTCACCCAACTGCCAGAAGTGCAACCCGGCTGTGAACAAGGGCCCATAAACGCGGGTAGCAAACTGCTGACAACGGGCATATAACGTATCCATACCCGATGCACGTGGCGCAGACTGGATAATCCCGGCATTTGGATTAGCCTCCATTAGCCGAACCAGAGATGTCAGGCATTCCCCGCTCATCACACTGTCGGCATCCAGCACGACCATATAGCTATACTGGTTGCCCCAGCGGCGACAGAAATCGTCGATGTTGCCACTCTTACGTTTCACACGGCGGCGGCGGCGGCGATAGAAGATACGCCCGGCGCCGTCGACTTCACGGCACAAATCCATCCATGCTTTTTGCTCGGCGATACAGATATCCGGATCGTTACTGTCGCTGAGCACATAAATATCAAAATGGTCCAGATCGCCAGTCGCTGCAACCGACTCGTAAGTCGCACGCAATCCCGCGAAGACGCGTTCCACATCCTCGTTGCAAATCGGCATAATTAATGCCGTACGGTGCTTGGGATTAAGCGGTTCATTGCCGGTGATCGTCGAAGAGATGCTGTATTTATCTTTACCTATCAGCAGTTGCAAGAACCCCATTAATGCGGTCCAAAAACCTGCCGAAACCCAGCAAAATAGAATAGCAAACAGGATCAATATCCCGCTTTGCAGAACGTACGGCAGCAATTGCATAATCGTACGCCATATATCCTGATGAGCCATGGCAAACGGATCGATTAACGCCCATCCCTGATAAGGAAGAATGGTCTTCATATACCAGGTAGCAATAGCAGTCTGGAATAACGTCAGTACCAACAAAATGTAGCGACGTAGCGTACCGACTTTACGCCAGCGATTTTCCGCTTCGTTCTCTTCTGCAGTTTTGTACTGATGACGAAGCGGTTTAGTACGCCCGTTTATCGAATCCCACCAGCGTGCCATGGGATTTGTTTGCCAGGCGTCAGGAAACATGGAAGCACGGGTAATGCGCGGCATAGCTTGTAACGCGGTACGCCCTTCGCGATCTTTACCCAGTTGCTTGCCACCATTTAGCCCGTCTTCCCATGCCAATTCCAGACGGCGTGGAACGGAAACCAGCGGAATATCGTCTGATGACTGCATATTGACGACAGAACCATCAGACAATGACTGGTGTACGGAAGACAAATCCTGAGACGAAGACAATATCTCATGAAGGGCCTCTGCCTGCCCGGCAGGCAGAGGCAATTTCTCGATGTACTCGAGGGAAGTGGTTGACTTATTCATTAGCAGGCAGCTGATAGCTCCAGGTTTCAGTCAATGTCGTATCGCCATTGACCAACGCCGCTCGCATTTCCGTCGGCTGTTTATTGTCCTTCACTTTCAGACGCAGTGTCAGACGCCAGCCATGTGTTACCGGATTATAGCGAACACTGTTTTCCACGATTTCACCGTTGTCGCCAATACTGGCTTGTGAGGCGACAGGCGAATTCGGGTCCAGATCCTTCATTTTGCCGCCGGCAAAATCAACCAGGAATGCGATAGTGCCGTCAGGCTGACGAATCAGGTTGGACTGTTTCACATCCCCCGTCGAACGTCTGGTCTGCATGACGTATGCCTGTTCCGGAGAATGCAGGGCTTCTTCGTCTTTCGTGAAATGCAGCCGATATTTAACTTCCAGCGGCTTACCTTTTTCCGGCAGGGTTTCAGGTGTCCAGAAGGCGACGATATTATCGTTGGTTTCATCCGCAGTCGGGATCTCTACCAGTTCAACTTTGCCTTTACCCCAGTCACCTTTGGTTTCCACCCAACCGCTCGGACGCAAGTCATAACGATCGTCCAGATCTTCATAACCCGAGAAATTACGGCCGCGCTGTAGCAAGCCAAAACCTTTCGGATTCTCAATCGTATAGGTGCTTACGGCGAGATGTTTAGGATTATTCAGCGGACGCCAGATCCACTCGCCATTGCCGGCATGAATCGATAGACCATTGGAATCATGCAATGCCGGACGATAATTCAGTGTTGGCGACGGCTGATTAGGTCCAAACAAATACATACTGGTCAGCGGTGCAACACCCAATTTACCCACTTTATCACGCAGGTAAATCTTGGCTTCCACATCCATCATGCTGTCGCTACCCGGATAAAGCACGAAACGGTAAGCACCCGCAGAACGCGGGGAGTCCAGCAAGGCATAGATCACCAGATGCTTGTCTTCCGGTTTCGGATGTTCAATCCAGAACTCGCGGAAACGCGGAAACTCTTCGCCGGAAGGTAAAGCCGTATCAAGCGCCAGGCCGCGAGCCGAAAGGCCATATACCTGCCCCTTGCCTACGATGCGGAAATAGCTTGCACCCAGCATACTGAGAATTTCATCGTTTTTATCCGCTTTATTGATCGGATAAAGAACTTTAAAACCTGCGAAACCCAGATCTTTTACCGTCTCCGGGTCATGATTGACGGAGCCAAAATCGAAATAATCAGTGGAATATTTGATTTCGTTGACTTCAGTGGCCGTCACTTCGTTGATTCTGACTGGGATGTCAAAATACATACCCTGATGGTAGAACTGCAGTTTGAAAGGCGTCTGGTCCGAATTCCAGTAGGATTTGTCCTGGTTGAAGCGAATCTGCTGATAATCAGCAAATTTCATATCACGAAATTGAGCAGGAAGATTACTCTTTGGCGCTTCATACCCCTTTTCAGCAAGCTTTTCCGCCTTCTGCGCAACATCATCAATGGAAAAAGCCCAAGCGTGCAATGATGTCAAAGACAGCATAACCGCAGCTGAAACCCAGCGAAGATTTGCAACCCGCTGCTTAACCCTAAATTTATTAACCAGCACATCTCCCCCTGTATGTGTGCCTAAATCAACTAAAACCCATATTAATGGATAAGTTAGCTTTCCGACAACTCGAGAAAAGAACGGTTCATCATAATAGGTCATCGTTTAGACAACCATCGACACGCTTAAACGGTAAACCGCCTTTTCAGGATGAAAAACCATAACGGATATCCTTCTGGAAAAGCCTAAGAATAGTCCGTTGAGAAACGAGGGTAAATTTTCCTCTCACACGGCGGTAGTAGCAAGAAACTTCTGGTTATGACCATCACTCAACGTCGCTTTGTGGAACGCAAACCGCAATATCTTCACCTGACATGAACAAAATAGAACATTTTCTTAACTCTCGCGTCATGAATCAGGTAGAGTGTCGCCCATGTTGCCCTTTTCTATTCATCACATGTAAAACATGTCCTTGTTTGAACTGAGACAATGGCGCTTCCCTGCCTGGCTTGGGATCCTGGCCTTTGCCATGATCTTTCTGGCACCGCCTGTTTCGCAGTCATTGCGAAACAGTCATCATGTTCAAATGGCGTCGCACCATTCGCTTTCAGCGATGGCATCCATGCCGGCTCACCACAATCACCACGCCCCTCCCGCTATTCCGACCGGGGGAATGGGAGATATGGGGATGGATCATGCCGCCTGCGGTTATTGCGTTCTCCTTTCTTACTTACCGCTGCTGACGTTATCCGGCCGGCTTCAACCGGTTCATGCAGTTTGGTTATCCCACCGGCAACCCATTAATCGCCGCTCTTTTCTGCCGCCTATTGCCTCTTTCCTATCGCCACTGCCCCGCTCTCCTCCGCAGTCACTCAGCACGATTAAACACCTATGAACTCATTGACGTGGCATCAGACGCGGTTCGGTTTACCGCGGGCTCCGTCATGTCAAACATCGCTGAATCGCTGTAACCGCGCCAGAAAAAACATGTTTTCTTGCTGACGGCGGATTTATTTTATTCCGGAGAGTTTATGTCCGAGTTAAAAACCGAGACATCCTTAATACCGACAATACCGACAGGAACGCGCATTAATGCGCCGCCCGCGCGCAATACGCACCACGATAATATGCTCCGCTCGCAACGAGCGTCATTACAGGCCTTATTGATACGGCTGCATTTTTACATCGGTTTATTTGTCGGCCCGTTCATCTTTATTGCAGCTTTGACCGGCACGCTCTATGTGCTTACACCTCAGATTGAAGCCAAACTGTATTCTCACCAGTTACTTACCAACACGACAGGAACACCGCGCTCACTGTCGCAACAGATTGAAGCCGCTACCCATACTCTGGGTGATAAGGCTCAGCAAGCCCGATTAGTCGCAGTGCGACCAGCCCCGGCAGCCGGACAGACGACGAGGGTAATGTACGCATTGCCGAGTCTCGGTCCATCAGAAAGCTTTGCGGTTTTTGTTGATCCGGTTTCACTCGACATCCGTGGCACCTTAACGGTGTACGGCACCAGCGGCATTTTGCCGTTTCGCACAACGCTGGACTATTTGCACCGCAATCTGTTGCTGGGTGATATTGGCCGTCACTACAGTGAGCTGGCTGCCTCCTGGTTATGGATTGCCGCATTAGGGGGCTTATACATCTGGGTCTCAACCCGCAAAAACCATCCTCAGTTGCGCCGTCGCCCCACAGCCGGGCGACCAAGTCCCGTCAGGCAGCGCCAACTGTTACGCAATAACCACGCGTTAACCGGCTTACTGCTGCTTATTGGGCTGCTGTTTTTTTCAGCAACCGGACTCACCTGGTCCCGTTGGGCCGGTGATAACATTACCCAGCTCCGTACTGTGATGGGCTGGCTGACCCCCTCAGTCAATACCAAGCTGAATTCGGTAACTGCGGCACCCGCTTCGCCGCCGGTGGAACACCCTATGATATCAATGCCTATGGTGCCTACCGGTGCAACGCCGCAAACCTTTGACCAGGTGTTGACCGTTGCCCGAAACGCAGGCATTGATGCGGGAAAAATAGAGATTCGCCCGGCAGCAAACCCCCAGCGGGCATGGACGGTTAGCGAAATTGATCGAGCATGGCCTACACAGGTTGACGCCGTGGCAGTTGATCTGACAACGCTTCGCGTCATAGACAAAGTTAATTTTTCCGACTATCCGTTGGCCGCTAAATTAACGCGTTGGGGGATTGATGCTCATATGGGCATTTTATTCGGTCTGCCCAATCAGATAGTGCTTGCCGCTTTTGGCATCGGTTTATGCAGTCTGATCATATGGGGCTATCGGATGTGGTGGACACGACGCCCTACGCTTGCCGCCACGCGCCACCCCGCTCAAACGTTAACCACAACGTTCCTGCAACTGAATGGCCAATACCGGTTACTGGTACTGGTTATGGCAAGTGCACTGGCGATCAGCCTGCCCGTCATGGGCGTCAGTCTGGTACTGTTTTTACTGCTCGATATCTGGCGTTGGTCACGGCAGCGCCAGACGGCATAACTCATGCCGTTCAGTGAAATGGCGCCTCGCAAACGCAATGCGGCGGCACCTTTCATTTACGGTTACATCTGAATATAAAAAACACCGCAGCCTCGATCCGCTGCGGTGTTTACCCGTCTTTAGTCAACCGTTTAAAACGCTGCCCATTCCGGCGTATCAGTCACTCTTGCGTCTTTTGCGCCCGGCAACCCGGTCAACGCCAGCCCTTTTTCTCCAGGCTGGAACCGAGCCGCACTATTGTCAGACCAGTTATTATTCAGCCTGAATACACTAACGGTTTTCGCCAGCGTTTGCGCTTGTTCCTGCAACGACAACGCCGCCGCCGCAGATTCCTCTACCAACGCCGCATTCTGTTGCGTCGTCGTATCGATCTGCCCGATTGCCAGGTTTATCTGATTAATCCCCTCGCTTTGCTCCAGGCTGGCTCTAGCGATCTCTTTGATGAACCCATCGGCGTTATTCGCGTTATCAATCACCGCCACCATGGTCTGCTCCGTGCTTTCCACCAGTGACATCCCTTCCTGCACCTTCTGGACGGAGTTATCAATCAATTCTTTGATTTCTTTAGCAGAATTAGCACTACGCTGCGCCAGTGCCCGCACCTCGCTGGCAACAACGGCGAATCCCCGTCCTTGCTCACCAGCGCGAGCCGCTTCCACCGCCGCATTCAGCGCCAGGATATTGGTCTGAAAGGCGATGCTGTCAATAACACCAATAATTTCCGCCATACGCTGGGATGCGTTGCGTATTTCACGCATTTCCCGGGTAACATTCGCCATCATTTCTCCGCTCTGGCGGACAATATCGGAAGCCTCGCCGGCCAGTGACGCAGCATGATCCGTATTCGCCGCCGTATTCTTAATGGTGGAGGTCAGTTGCTCAATCGACGCCGCCGTCTGTTCCAGAGAGCTGGCCTGTTCTTCGGTACGGGCAGACAAATCCTGATTTCCCGCCGCAATCTGCGAAGCAGCGGACGAAATGGTTTCAGCACCATCGCGTACCTGGCTGACAATATTGCGCAAGCTCTCATTCATGCCGTACAACGCCTGCAACAGTTGACCGGTTTCGTCCCTTGTACACGCAGAGGCTTCCGTGGTTAAGTCGCCTTTGGCGACTTTTCCCGCCAGTGTTAATGCCGCCTGCAACGGTTGCGTCACGCTACGGGTTATTCCCCAGGCGATCAGCCCTCCAGCGACAATACTGACGATAACAACCAGCCACAGCACTATGCGAATATCGCTATAACTCTGTTGTACGGCTTCCCGTGCGCTACTCATTTGATCGTCCTGATAATCAATGAATTCAGCTACCTTAGCCTTATATTTTTTTTGTAGGTCCTGAGATACACTCATTAATTCAGCTATTGCTTCTTGCTTATTTCCACGGCTAGCCAAATCCATGATTTTATTTCCAGACACACTATATTCACTTCGAATTTGCTGAATCTCATGAAGTAAACTGGCAGAGTGCTCATCCTTCACACTTTTACCTAAATCAGCCAATAAATTGGTAATCACTGCGGAGTGATTTTTAGTTTCTTTATTCTTTTGTTGAATATCGGCATTAGTGTCCAACATCAACACCAGTTGTTGACCAAGCAAGGCATCATTCAACTCGTCGATCAACTTATTCCCTTTGGCTGTCAGCGGATAAAGCTCAGAAACAGTATAATTCATTTTTCGGTTAAATTCGTTCAGGTTGCTTAATGCCACTGCTCCAGAAATAAACAACATGACGATGAGAAATGAAAATCCGATTGCTAGTCTATAGCCTATTTTTAAGTTAGATAAATTCATGTTGAGCCTCTTTAATAAAATCCTTTCGTTTACAATCCAATAAAATAAAGTGGTAAATATTTTATATTTACCAAATTCCATGCTTTAAGAGATTCATTTCTCTGCAATATGAACCATAGGCACACAATCTCTGTCCGACAAGAAGGAAAGTAAGCTGAGGTAATAGCACAGATCTCTTACCTGCGAACAGCCTGGGAAAACCTGTCCGGTATACCCCGAATGGGTTAAGGTCGGATCTCAAGTCATTTTTGTTGGCACGGCATGTGCGCCAACACATTATTCCAGATTTGGAAATCATTTTATCCTCCATGATTATCATTACCAGCTAGTGAGCAGTAGCCAACGCGGCCATGCAATGGCCTGATGAGTAGTCAAGGCCATACCATGGTTATTTCTACCGGCTATTGATTGGCAATAATCGGATGCGGCATCCTGCCATCCCCATTATCAGCGTAATCACCTTCTATGTGACCACACTGACAGTGGATTGTTTCACATTATAAACAGAATGGTAAGTGCATTATGGTTTATGACAAAAAAATCTTACATAAATTTCCATATCATGACGCGACAACTTACCTGGTTTTCCATTCAAGAAATCCTCCTACCTGTCGATATCTTATTTTATAATTAACACCTCTACGTGATGAGACAGAAAGATATTCGATAATTTTGGAAAAAAAAGATGACATTTATATCTTAAAGAAAATTTCCGAAAAAAATGTATACCCTAAATAATTCGATTTGCAGGACAAAACGCGTTGGCCCTACAGAGCAAGGCTCATTGGGCCTTGCCACGCGTTCAGAGATGTCCGTTGCTTAACATTGATCTCCTGTTTGTCACTGCGCGCCCAGACTCGTACTCAGCAAACACAAAACCGTCGATGACGCGCCATGTGAATTAAGTAGATGAACCCAGATGAAAGTTCCATTCAAGTCTCGCCAATCGCAAACGTACCATTTCAATCCCGGCAGGTCGCCCATCGGAGAATTGCACAACGCCACACCCCAACCTTTTAGAGTAAAACGGCGGCGTCTCATGACGCGGCGGTACGGTGCACATTGAGCGCTAACATAAAACAGAGATCAGGGTAACGGGCGAATCGGCATTAGCCAATTTGAACGCTGCCAGCAACGGCTCGTAGGGCGAAGCCCATTGATGGGCAGAAGTAAGAAAGCCAACGCGCCTGTAACGTGAAGCATGACGGGTAATAGAAGTATGACGGGGATAAATGCTGCATCATGACGGCTGATACAGCATTCGACAAACGGAATTATTTTTTCTTGGATGCGCTTTTGCTCTTCAGCAGTTGACGAA
The DNA here is from genome assembly GCF_007210685.1 of Dickeya sp. ws52. Taxonomy (NCBI): domain Bacteria; kingdom Pseudomonadati; phylum Pseudomonadota; class Gammaproteobacteria; order Enterobacterales; family Pectobacteriaceae; genus Dickeya; species Dickeya sp. ws52. Next base: position 88,498 of record NZ_SZVX01000005.1, on the reverse strand, counting down.
GTTTTTTGATTTCCTTCGCCGTCAGCGGTTGCTCCACGATCTCTTCCGTATTCTGACTATCAACGATTTCTGCCTCATCAGCGTCATGGCCATGCTCTTCGATATCAAAACTTCGCAGCAAACGAGCACTGACCTCAGCGCTGATAGAAACCTCGTTTTCCAACGCGGCGGCTTTGATCCGCTCTTTCAGCTCCAATGGGATTTTCAGTGACAGACTTGATATCTCGCTCATTTCATTACCTTTATGGCAGGAGAAAATCTCAAGCTATGCCAGTCTTTGCACAAAGTCCATACTGCAACAAAAAATTAATATAATCGTCATGAAAGTCACAAAAAAACATAAAAAAGATGCATCTTTGATGTGATATAGATCGCAACTTTATTCAACTTATCTTCGTCGATATTTTCCCCGTACCATAACAGCAACCCACCGCGTTAATGCCCAGCGTCAATTACGCTTTGTTCATACTAGAAATAAAGGGTTATCTAAAAAATAGGCAAGTGAAGTTCAGATTATTCTTGATCTGCATTCTTTGACATGTCCGTCAAAAATAAATGAAGGCTCCGTGTAATATTATTACAAAGTAAGGCAAGATCAGCTTAGGGACTGCGCCAGCCGCAACGACACTGCCGCACGCTGTTAACATTTCCCGCTGTTGAGTACCGATGACGGGAGGTGCGCCGCCACGTTGACGAAGAACGGGATAATGAACGCCTCGGCGTGCAGCAAGGTTTAACGACTGGAGCACGGATCCGGCATCGCCAGGCCGGTTAATCGATTGATCGCAACATTTTAACAGCATAGAATACGCCCCCCTGCAACCATAAGGAAGTAAATGTGTCACACCATCACCTATGGGAAATGATCAGAACGCTCTATTTCCTGGGCCTTTCGGTCTCGATGTTATTTACTTTTTTTATGAGTAAAGATAATTCCTTAGTCATGCGCTTTCTGGCTGCAATATTAATTGGCGTTACCTGGCCATTAAGTTTTCCAGTCGTTATCGTTTTTTCATTTTTTTAATTATTATACCCAAAATAATTTTCGGCGCAGGATAAAACGCCCACCTTTTGAACAACGCATTGACTATCGAAGGGTGATGGGACAACGAGTGATGTGAGTCGAACATCAGGCTGCAACGAGGGGCAACGAAGGGAATAGAAAACGCCCCATCATTAATATCTGCGCTATCCATTGACGCTGATGTGCATCCCTGAGAGTAAAGATGGGTACAAACAAGTAGACCATAAGTGAAAGACAAATCATCGTTATTCGGCGGCCGTATTAATCCGTCGATGTATCGTCCGGCGGCTGGTTTAGCATGGCCTGAAGGTCTTGCCTAAGCAACGACATCTGGCTGGCATACTTCTCCTTATGTTCCGCATCCTCCAGCAATTGCACGATGGTTTCCGACAAGGTAATGCCGCGTCGCTGCGCCAGCGCCGCCAAACGTTGCCATACCAGATATTCCAGATCGATGGATTTTTTACGGGTATGCTGGTGCTCTGCATTGAAGTGCCTTTTGCGTCTGGCACGAATCGTCTGTTTCAACCTATTTTCCAGTGCCGGGTTCATACACTGTGCAATCCACTCCAGCACCAATACCGGCTGACTTTCCATTTTCAACAAACGGCTTACGGCTTCATCAGCCGCGCTTTGTTCAATAAAGCGCGTAATGGGCTCACCTTCGCGATGTTTTTTAACCAGGTACTTCCACTTCCAACCGCACTCAAGATTTTTTAGTTGTTGATATTTCATATATTATTCTTTAGTGACCGTGTAACGTGCCTGAACTTGTCACCATTGTTGCCCGATATTCCCATTGCAGGCAATCCCTGGCTGATTGTTTTTCATCCAAAACAGACGCTGAATGCTCTCTTGTTCGCCTCTCCGATCTCAGCACATATGCAGCATTGAGAATTCTTGTATAATTACGCTTTTCCTTATAAACGATTACAGCAGATACTTTGACCAGTAACCGACTCGAATGGCAGCAATTGCTGCCCGATCATGCGCCATATCAAACATTATTCTCCCAGGCCGCTCAGTTGGCTCCTGCAGAATTCTCCGCAGTCCAACCCCGACTGGCCGATGCATTGACGATTTTCTGTCATCCTCGCTCGCCGTCTCAGTTCATGCTGCTGAAAGCGCAGGAGAATAATGCTTATCTCGCATTGATTGCCAATGCCATCGCTCATTTGCCGGCCCGGCAACCAGAGACGTTGCACGGCTATCGTTATCATATTGACGGCCGTCAGATCAGTATTCAGCCGGCTCAATATCCAGATGACAATTTTGCGGCTACGCTGCGTAGCGGCTATCAGGAGTGGATCGAGCCAGAACAGCTGTTCGGCTGTGTGCGGGTGTATAAAGACGACATCAGCCTGCAACCCGGCCTGATCCACCGTGTAAACGGCGGTACGCTGATTCTGTCGGCACGAACATTGCTGGCGCAACCGCTGATGTGGCTACGGCTTAAGCAAATCATTATCGATGGTCAGTACCACTGGCTATCTCCCGATGAGCGGCAACCATTACCGGTATCGATTCCACCGGTGCCGATTGACCTGCGTCTGGTCGTAGTTGGCGATCGAGAAAGTCTGGGCGATATTCACGACATGGAGCCCGAGCTGGGCGAACTGGCAATCTATGGTGAATTTGAATCACACCTGCAATTGATCGAACCCGAAGATATGGTGCACTGGTGTTCGTACATCAATGCGCTATGTCTGGAAAATCAACTGCCGTTGCTGGCCGCAGACGCCTGGCCGGAATTGTTCACGCTGGCGGTACGTTATAGCGGTGATCAGGGCAGTGTTCCATTATGTCCGCAATGGCTGACTCACCAACTCAAACACGCAGCGTTGTATACGCGTCAGGAAGACATTACCGGACAAGCGATTATTGATGCCGTGACTACGCGCCGTTGGCGGGAAGGCTATCTGTCCGAACGTATGCAGGATGAAATCGAACTCGGCCAGGTGTTGATCGAAACCGAGGGCGAGATCATTGGTCAAGTGAATGGCTTGTCTGTACTGGAGTATCCCGGTTACCCACTGATGTTCGGCGAACCAACCCGCATCAGCTGTGTAGTACACCCCGGCGACGGCGAGTTAACCGATGTTGAACGCAAAGCCGAGCTGGGTGGCAACCTACATGCCAAAGGCATGATGATCATGCAGGCTTTTCTGATTTCTGAATTAGAACTGGAGCAACAACTGCCCTTTTCTGCCTCGATCGTGTTCGAGCAATCTTACGGTGAAGTCGATGGCGACAGCGCCTCGCTAGCCGAACTCAGTGCTCTGGTGAGTGCGTTATCGCAATACCCGATTAATCAGCAACTGGCCGTGACCGGCTCAGTCGACCAGTTTGGTCATGTACAACCTATCGGCGGCGTTAACGAAAAAATCGAAGGATTTTTCGAGGTCTGTCAGCGCCGCGGCCTGACGGGTAAGCAAGGGGTAGTTATCCCGGCGACCAACCAGCGCCATTTATGCCTGTCGCCGGATATCATCGATGCGGTACGTAAAGAACAATTCCATATTTATGCCGTGGATTCAGTGGCTGAAGCCTTGATGATATTAACCCAAATGCCTTATGACGATGAGCACCAGCCCAGCCTGCTCTCGGCGATCCGTGAACGCATTGCACAGTTGGCACAACCGGAACGACGTCGTTTCCCATGGTTTTTCCGTTGAGGAAACTGGTTGGGCCAGCAGCAACGGACTTGCTCAGCGTACATCTGTACGCTAACCTGCGTGCTCCACAAAAACAGGGCTTATAGAAACATGGTAGACAAACGCGACTCCTACTCAAAAGAAGATCTTTTCGCCAGCGGACGCGGTGAACTGTTTGGTCCTCAGGGGCCACAACTGCCGGCCGGCAACATGCTGATGATGGATCGTGTCATCTCGATGACCGAAGAAGGCGGTCTGCATGGAAAAGGCTATGTGGAAGCAGAGCTGGACATCCGCCCGGACCTGTGGTTCTTCGGTTGCCATTTCATCGGCGACCCGGTGATGCCAGGTTGTCTGGGGCTGGATGCCATGTGGCAGTTGGTAGGTTTCTACCTCGGCTGGCTGGGCGGTGAAGGCAAAGGCCGTGCGCTGGGCGTGGGTGAAGTAAAATTCACCGGGCAAGTGCTGCCGGACGCTAAGAAAGTGACTTATCGCATCCATTTCAAGCGTGTTATCAACCGCAAGCTGATCATGGGCATTGCAGACGGTGAAGTGTTGGTCGATGGCCGCCTGATCTATACGGCAACCGACCTGAAGGTCGGTCTGTTCAAAGATACCAGCACATTCTAATCACAGAAAAAACGCGGCGTTCTCGCCGCGTTTTGCTGTCGACGCCCGCTCCACTGCACGTTGACGGTCCGCAGACCTCGCCTGTCGCCTGTATCATTTCTTTGCTTTTTCATCTTCCGGTCATTATCCGTCGCCTGACGTCCGGCAACATAACATCAGTCTGAGAAACGGATAACGGTGTACGCCACGAACCCGGTCGGCTATCTTCTCTGCAATTCACAGGCAAAGGCGGTCACGAGAGGTCGATCAGTTCACGTTTTTGCGATCAATTCCGGTTTCTGGTGGTTTGCGGTTTCTGATGAGCAAGGTATACTGAGCCATCGAAATGAAATAGTGTTTTAAAAAATGTAGTTGTCCGCACACTTAAAGGAATGAACATGAAAATTGCACTGATTAACGAGAACAGCCAGGCTGCAAAAAACGCGATTATCGCTGCTGCTCTGTCCAAAGCCGTTGAACCGATGGGTCACACCGTACACAACTACGGTCAATACGCTGTTGAAGACGCAGCACAGCTGACTTACATCCAGAACGGTATTCTGGCTGCCATCCTGCTGAACTCCGGTGCCGCTGATTTCGTGGTCACGGGTTGTGGTACTGGCCAGGGCGCAATGCTCGCCTGTAACTCTTTCCCGGGTGTAATCTGTGGTCTGGTTGTTGACCCGTCAGACGCTTACCTGTTCTCTCAGATCAACAACGGTAATGCCGTTTCTCTGCCGTACGCTAAAGGCTTTGGCTGGGGTGCTGAACTGAATCTGGAAAACCTGTTCACCCAGTTGTTCAAAGAAGAAGGCGGCCGCGGCTATCCGAGCGATCGCGTAGTTCCGCAGCAGCGTAACAAGAAAATTCTGGATGCAGTAAAAGCGGTGACCTACAACGACCTGATCACCATCCTGAAAGGTTTGGATCAGGAATTGGTCAAAGGCGCTATCGCCGGTCCGAAATTCCAGGAGTACTTCTTCGCCAATAGCACCAATGCGGAACTGACCAGCTACATCAAATCCCTGCTGAACTAATTAAGCCAGGTCATATGATGCGACCATCGCTCCGGCGGTGGTCTTTTTTTGCCCGCAAGACAACGCTCGGCAGTACGGGTCGAGCAACAGTTAACCAGACGTTTTAAAAGCCTGAAATACTGCTTGACCATAACAGGGCGACTCCCTATAGTAGCGCCCCGTTGCCCCTGACGGCGACAATCCGGTGAGGTGTCCGAGTGGCTGAAGGAGCACGCCTGGAAAGTGTGTATACGTGAAAACGTATCGAGGGTTCGAATCCCTCCCTCACCGCCAGATTAAAGACAAAAACCCCAGACGCAAGTCTGGGGTTTTTGTCTTTAACCGGTGCCGGGACGGACGAGAACCCACGACAGGGTTCGACAAAACGGTATGCCGTTTTGGACCGCCGCAGGCGGCCCGCAGGGCGAGCGCTCCGCGCGAGTCAATCCCGACCGGACCGGCTCACCCTCACCCGCCTTTCCCCAGACGCAAGTCTGGGGGTTTTGTTTTTAACCGGTGCCGGGACGGATGAGAACCCACGACAGGGTTCGACAAAACGGTATGCCGTTTTGGACCGCCGCAGGCGGCCCGCAGGGCGAGCGCTCCGCGCGAGTCAATCCCGACCGGACCGGCTCACCCTCACCCGCCTTTCCCCAGACGCAAGTCTGGGGTTTTTGTTTTTAACCGGTGCCGGGACGAATGAGAACCCACGACAGAGTTCGACAAAACGGTATGCCGTTTTGGACCGCTGCCCGCCCCTGAACTTCACTCTAACCGCTCATTGCTAACCGGATAAAGAGTCAGCCGAAACAGAGTAGACTGAGCACAAGCTAACAAATAAAAACAGCATCTCGAAATGCATAAAACATGGCAGGCATAACTATCTGAGATAATGTGCTATCTTTATTCGTATATAATAAATAAGAAGAATTAAACTTTTCTTCATATAACAACGTATTCCATACAGATAGTTTCAGCACAGCCTTCTTTATCAAAGGGATAGTGAACACTCAGTAAAACAGGCAAAACATTGATGCAGAACAATAAAATTAAATGACCCATTAGTTACTTAGGTTATACTTACCCAGAAAAGCAAATAAAGCGATTTTTCCTTTTCATTAATGTTCACTTAATCTAAATAAAATAGATTAACCACTGTAAGATAATTATACCGCTACCCAATTCTTCCTTTTTGGTGGAGTATTCGAACATGACCATCGTAAAAAAATTAGCTATCGCAATCAGTATTTTTTCTCTGGCACTGATTTGCGTAGGTGGTTTTGGGCTGCATTCACTGAGCCAGTCAAAAGACCGTCTGGAATATGTGATGACTAACACATTACCCAGCCTCGATAATCTGGTGAGATCGACCAATGCTCTGAACGACGCACGAGGTGCATTGGGGCTCTTTTTTCTTAGCCGTGACGAGCAACAGCGTAATGCTTTAAAGCGTACGCTGGACAACGCTCTCGCCAACGTTGACAAACTGAATGCTGTTTATAAAAAAGAATTGGTTTCTGACAGCAAAGATTTGCAGATGACCAATGACAATCTGCAATATCTGAGCGATTTTCGCGCAGCCAAAGATAAGCTATTCCAGCAATCTCTGACGGATCCCCAGATAGCAGAAAAAGCCTTTTCCAGCCAGGGGTACGTAACACTGGCGCAGGACAAACTGGTAAAAGGGTTCCAGGATCAGTACGACTATAATGTGGCGTTGGCTGGTGATTTGCAGGAACAGAACAACTCCAGTTTCAGGCTGGCATTTTTGGGGCTGGTCGGACTGATTGTGGCTGCACTGCTGGTAGCGGGTACATTGTCCACAATGATTATTAACTATGTTCGTACCAGCCTGAACGCTCTGCGCCAGACATTGACGAACGTTAGTGAAAATCTGGATTTGACGTTACGGGCAGATACCAGCAAGAACGACGAGATAGGCCAGACTGCCAACGCCTTTAATAACCTGATTCAACGTTTCTCCGCTGTGCTGATCAATGTACGCTCCGCCAGCGAAAATGTATCGACTGCATCCGGAGAAATTGCTGCCGCCAATGAAGATCTCTCTGCCAGAACAGAAGAACAAGCTTCCTCTCTGGCACAAACAGCCGCCAGTATGCATGAAATTTCATCGACAATCGAAAGTAATGTCGATAACACCGCGCAGGCTAATAAGTTGGGCCAACAAGCCGGCGTTGCTGTTCAGCATGGCGACGAAGCGGTGCAGCGTATGACGCTTGCGATGGAGGAGATTGCCAACGGGTCTGCCAAAGTCGCGGATATCACCAACCTGATTGAAGGCATCGCCTTCCAGACAAACATTCTGGCCCTGAATGCTGCGGTAGAAGCCGCACGAGCCGGTGAACATGGCCGGGGATTTGCGGTCGTAGCCGGTGAAGTCCGTACGTTGTCGCAGCGTTCTTCATCAGCAGCGAAAGAGATCAAGACCCTAATCGACAGCGCAATTTCCGCCGTAAAACATGGCGCGGTGCAAGCAGATGAGGTGCGCGATGCCATCAGCAATGTGAAGACCGTCATTCAGAACGTATCCAATCTGGTCAATGAAGTATCGTTGGCTTCAGAAGAACAAAGCCGTGGCATCTCTCAGATTAATACCGCCATCAACCAGATGGAGGCGGTTACCCAGCAGAACGCCGCGATGGTGGAACAGGCTTCCTCCGCAGCAGACTCACTCAACGAACAAGCAACGCAATTGCGTCAATCGGTTGAAGTATTCAAACTGCAAGCAAACCACGCGTTCGGCGATGCACATGCGATGGGTGGAAGCACGTCCTTGCGCCTCGGTCATCACTGATTTGTTATGATAAAAAAGGGTTGCTCACGCAACCCTTTTTTCTTTTACGTTAACCCTGAATCAGGAGTACGCCACCAGCGTACGCTGGCACAGTTCAGAACGGACGCAATCCCCTTTACCGAACGTGACAATACTGATCATCGCATCCTCGGTAAACCGCTCTAGCGCATCCTGCAAGCCGGATTTCACACCGGTCGGTAAGTCACATTGCGTGATATCGCCATTAACGATCACCGTAACGTTTTCACCCAAACGCGTCAGGAACATCTTCATCTGATTGACGGTAACATTTTGCGCCTCGTCTAAAATCACAACGGCATTTTCGAACGTTCGCCCACGCATATAGGCAAACGGCGCAATTTCCACTTTAGCGATTTCCGGCCGCAGGCAATACTGTAAGAAGGATGAACCGAGTCGGCGCTGCAACACGTCGTACACCGGCCGGAAATAAGGTGCAAATTTCTCCGCTATGTCGCCCGGCAGGAAGCCGAGATCTTCCTCCGCCTGCAATACCGGTCGGGTAACGATAATGCGTTCAACCTCTTTATGAAGCAGTGCTTCGGCTGCTTTAGCCGCACTGAGAAACGTTTTGCCACAACCCGCCTCGCCGGTGGCAAAGATTAACTGTTTATTTTCTATTGCAGACAAGTACTGTTCCTGGGCTGGGGTTCTGGCTTCGATAATTGAGGTGTCGCGACTCTCACGCGCCATACCGATAGCTTCAATACCACCCAACTGAACCAGAGAAGTGACCGAATCTTCTTCACGCTGACGATGACTGCGTGATTCGCGTCTGATGACGCGTTTAGCTTCACGACGCGCTTTGATCACTGCTTTTTGTCTTCCCATAGTGGCACCTTACAGTTTGTTTCACTGACCGAACGACTCAGGCCGACGGTGTTTTGTTCACAAATGAGGTTTGGCTTCCTTATTAAGCCGCAATTCAAGTGAGATGACGAAAACCAATGGGTAAACACCGCCGTCACGCTTGTAGTGATAGCAATGTGTTTAGCATTGGTGTGAGAGAATGAAGCGGAAATCACGCTGTAGAACGTATTGAAAAAACAGGGGGACAGTGAAAAAGTGAAGCGGGAGAGAGAACCTCCGCCTCGACAAGGCGGCAGAAATGAGCGAATTTGCTGACTGTTCCGTCCAGGGAAGGACTCTACCATTCGCGCTCCTCACTGTGACAATGACTATTCAGATGAATAATGATTGATCGCATCAGGCATCTAACATCTCTGGAGGAAGCTACCTCTCAAAGATGTCATTATGATGACAGTGCTCTATTTTGCCCCTGCATAGCAAGTTTTTTTACATTGTCATAACATAAAACTATATATTGCATAGGCTGCGCACTTGCCGGCTATATATTGAGTTCACTGTCTTAAGGCGGGTGAGGTATACCCGTCATATTCCAAGTTGCAGGCGCGTTGGCTTTATTACTCGGCCTCTCCTTGGCCCTTTCAAGGCCGCAGCAGCCGGTTGTCCTGCAACTCTAATTATTTTGGGTATATTGAATTAACCATATATCAGAACGACGAGAATGGGTTTCCTCCGCCCAGGCAGCGGAGGAATTCGAAGGCTAGTAATGTTTTTGCCAATGCAGATACTGATCATACTTTCGTAAGGCACTGCGGTAGGTATTCTGCTCAATATCAGGCAGGTAATCGCAAACACGCTGCTGAATACTGTCATCCGATATAAAACTATCCTGCGGATAATTCTTCGCCAACAGCAGCTCATCCAAACGTCGTAAACGAATGACATATTCACGCATGGTGCTGTGACGCACCTCGGTCTGTTCGATTAGATACTGCGTAAATGCTTTGATATCGAAATAATTGGCGTGCGTATTGCAGGAAACCTCACTACAAAAACGGCACAGCGGGACAAGTTCTTCCTGCACAGATTCCCAGATCGTGTTGTCGATCAGCCGATCCATCATAGCAATCGACTTTTTATTGATAAGCTGATCGCGGAATACCAATGAAACACGATCTAATTCCTTACCACAATTGGCGCAGTGTGTTTGCCTGTGCTTGAAGTCTTTCAAATAACGGCTAAGAAGTTGCTTCTTCCTGGTTGCTTGGGGCATGAGTCCATTCCTGACTGTAGGGTGGTACAACTACATGTCTGTGTGCTCCAAAATTAAACGTCACTCATTAATTTCGCACGCAGACGCTTAATCGCCTGGCTATGCAACTGACTAACGCGCGACTCCCCTACTTCCAGCACTGCACCAATTTCCTTCAGGTTCAGCTCTTCCTGATAGTAGAGAGTCAACACCATTTTTTCGCGCTCTGGCAGGTTTTCAATCGCATCCATTACCCGTTGACGTAGACTGACATCCATCAACTGATTCAGTGGATTAGCGTCTTCGTTTCCTTCCAGCAACGCCTCGGCACTGTCCCCATGTTCTTCCCGCCATTCATCGTAAGAAAACAGCTGGCTATTGTTGGTATCCAGCAAAATCTGACGATATTCCTCCAGCGAGATATTCAGAGTTTGGGCGACCTCCTGTTCGGAAGGCGCCCTGCCGAGTGACTGTTCAGCCTGCTGCATCGCCTGCGCTACTTCCCGGGCGTTACGCCTGACACTGCGTGGCGCCCAATCCCGGCTACGCAACTCATCCAGCATTGCGCCACGAATACGCTGCACGGCATAGGTTGTGAATGCCGTACCTTGCAACGAATCATAGCGCTCTACCGCACTGAGTAGCCCAATGCCTCCCGCCTGCAGGAGGTCATCAAGCTCAACGCTCGCCGGGAGACGAACCTGTAAGCGTAAGGCTTCATGGCGCACCAATGGAACATAGCGCTTCCATAATGAATTTTTATCCATTGTGCCTTCAGCGGTATACAGTTCGCTCACAGTGATAAATACCTATAAAATTAAGGTGCTCAACATCATTATGCGTTTAGCATACTATGACAATCGGAAGAACAGATGTAGAAAAAAGGCTTTTTTCAGATACGTCGCCAGACTCTCATCTTCATACTATAGCGTCTATAGCAAAGATATGGTACATACCCAGCTCACCTTGTCTATAAATTCAATCTTGGTTTCAGGTAACTGATAAAAAGAAAATGATTCACAAAAAAATTATCAAACATTCACCACATCTATAGCCACAGATATCCCGCTCCATATAAAGCCATGAAGCAACCCAATGAATTTAAAGACATTATCTTCACAATTGCATGATGAGGTAACTAATAGAGAAAACCATAAATGTACTGAGCACCCTATACGCAGCACCTATGGCTAAAAATATGACACCAGGTGAAATGGTGCCATATTCTGGTAGAAATAATTATTATCTATCGCCTCGCTCACATAGTAAAAAAATACTAGAGCAAAGATCAGGATATTGTTGCCCTAGTTTATAGCAACCCTCTAAATAATCTTGACTGATAATGTCAGTTTGCAGCAGCCTATCCCACTGAAAATTAGCAAGTGCTTTGAAGAAAATGCCAGATCGTTGTACAACCTTTAATCCAGCACTCACGGCATCTCGTTCTAATGTATCTAAGGTATAAGTACACCGATGCCCATGCTCCTTCTCTGCCTCTGTCACTGCTGAATTATATGGAATCAGCCCCATTTTTACTGCAATTTGCCGGGATGGTGCATTAGCATTAGGGCAAACTAAAAATAGTCGTCCATTTTTAGAAAGCCATTCATCATTAATTCGCTTTAAGACAGAGACAGGATCATCGAGATGCTCTAATACATGTGTTAGAACGATGTTATTGTACTGATTATCTAACTTTACGCTTTCAAAGCGATCACTAACGAATCGAACATTTCCCTGTAAGCGTTTTTTTGCTTCTGAAATAGCGACATCCGATACTTCAACGCATGTAATATCATCAAAATAAGATTGAAGCCGACGAGTAAAATCCCCTTTAAAACTACCCAGCTCCAATAAATTTCCAGACTTGAAAAATGGCTCAAACGATCTAATCATAAACGGATGCATTACATCAAAATCAAAGCCATATGCATATTTGTGTTCTGATGTATCATTTATTTCGGCGTTATAGTCGCGTTTATTTTCCATGTGTCACTCCATATTTTTATACATAAAAATTGAATCATCAGTACGGTTCAGTATGGAAAAACCTTTTCGTTCATAGAGCGATATCGCCGAAAAATTATGTCGACTTACCTCTAACTCAATGCTTTTAAATTTCTGACCATGCAAAAAATCTATCGTTAAGGATAGTAATTTTGAAGCAATACCCATACCTTGCCAATATGGTGATACACATACATTAGTTATAAACGCGACAAAATTATTTTTATCATTGCAATATACAGCAACCAACCCAACCAAGTTATTATCAGACCATGCTTCCACTCGCTCAGCCTGCTTGGTTATTTTTTCGGCATACATCGCAATATGCACACGCTCACTCAAAGGAGGAGTGAAGTGACCATCGCAAAGCTGCAATAACTGAGCGACATTCTCTTCATCAGACTGGTTGATACTAAACTTAAGAGTATGTGTCACGTTTTCAACACCGCCAAACCAAACCCATTACGACCGAACTCGTTACCATTATACAGTAAGAAGACTTTATTATCACATTCAAAGACATGTGGATAACATTGCATATCGCTATCCCATTCACCGGGTGTTCCTTGCAAGAGAAAAGATTCATCATCGCGAGTCCAATTTTTCAAATCATCAGACCAGGCATGGCCAATACGATATCCTCTACCTTTACTTGTTCTGAAATCAAAAGACTCCCGGTAACAAAAGAACATATGATATCGTTCATTTATAGCAATAACCGAAGGCAAAGCTTGGCTTTCATCAGGGCCAAGTTTATCTGAAATGATCTGATCAGCCTCATGATCTTTAAACCAATTAATGCCGTCATCAGAAATTGCATGACCAATCTTATAGGTTCGTTCCGGAGCTCCATTTGGCGAAGACTTTTTCCAATGTGTACCAAATATATACCACATATGAAAAGTACCATCGACGACCTTTACAAAACCATCACCGACCAGACAAGGTTCATGAAGAGATGAGGCAAGCACCGGGCCATCACCAATTCGTTGAAAAGTTAGGCCGTCATCTTGACTAATAGCCAATCCTATCGCTGTGTCCACTGATACAGAAACACGGCGATTCCAACCACAGGTATATCCATATATATCATTATTGTGGCGAACGACATTCATTGGAAATATTCCATGCTCATCGAAACAGCCAAGATTACCTAAAGGAATAACTGTTTTGTCTGATACACGGATAATCGTTTTTAAATCTTTTTGCATATCAACAAAAGCGATATGACTGAGATATTTCCCATTACTCTTATCTAAAGCGCGAGTAGAAAAATAAATACGGATAAAGTCATGAAAAACAAGTGCTTGTGGTGATTGAGCGAACTCAACACAATCGTTAGGTAGAGAATGTTCTGTTGGATCAAATATTTTACCGACTTTTTCCCATTTCATATTATTGCCCAATTATTCTAACGTACCATCTAAGACAGCCAATCCAAACCCTTCTCGGCCAACCTGATTACCAAGATAAGCTAAGTAAATCTTATTATCCAACTCAAAAACATGAGGATAGCTAATCATTTCAGAATCCCAGCCATCGTCCGATACATTAATTCCAGCTTTTTTATCGTCCCTGACCCAATCAGTCAAGTTCTCACTATATGCATACCCTATCCGATATCCATTTGCTTTTCCTCGATAGTCACTACTGTATCGATAGCAGAAAAACATGTGATATTTACCGTTAGCATAAAAGACATCGGGGCTAGCCTGTGCCTCATCTTCCTCTATACGACTCTCAATCAAATCTTTATTCTGTTTAACCCAATGGATACCATCATCTGAGGTTGCCATACGAATTTTATATACAGGTTCTGCACGACCATTAACCATTTTCCACTTACGGCCTGCGATATACCATAAATACCAGCTATTATTAAATCGACGAACTTTCGGGCCACTTAATACAAAAGGCTCATCAGGTGTATAGGATATAATTGGTCCATTCCCTAGTTTTTCGAAACTATTACCACCATCATGACTCGCTGCAGCCCCAATGGCCACATTGAAAGGAACAGATTCGCATCGAGTCCATCCTGCATAATAAGCATACACTTTGTTCGCATGACGAATTACCGATACAGGATAAGTACCAAACTCATCAAACTCTCCCAGACTACCTAACTTTAAAATAGGTTGCTCACTAATACGTAAAATCTGAAAGAGATCATGCCGTGCCAAATCAACATAAGCCGAATAGCTTACATACTGACCATTACTATCTGCTGGTGGACGGCAAGAAAAATAGACACGAACAAAGTCATCAAAAACCAGTGTCGCTGGTGCTTGAGCAAACTCTTTCAACCAGGGACGATTTTTTATTTCTTGTGGTGTAAATACCTTACCTAACTTTATCCATTTAAACATGGTTTATATCAACTCGTAGTTGGTTTCTATTAATTCACGAACAGCATCGCAAGAATTAAACATCATCACATCTATAATAGACAGCCATGGTATAAAATTATTATTATACTGTTTGTATTCAAAAGGAGTCGTTTTGATAAATTTCAACTCAATATTTTTTTCACGAAACGTCTCTTTTGAATATAACTCGACCCCACCAATTGCGTTAATATATTTCCTTGCCTGTAGAACCTCGCATAGTGCTAACACCTTTTCTTGCCCCTTCAAGGCGTGGTCAATTGACACATGAGAAGATATTATGAATTCAGTTTTTATGCCCAAGTACTTACACAATTCAACAATAGAATTATAAATATATAAAAATAAGTTTTTTTCCTTGCTAGAGATAATACTCTCAAGGACAGGGAAGAAGCTTTGGAAACAAGGTGCTTTTCCATATGCACCATGAATTTTACTTAATAATTCGTTAGGGTAAAAAGTATCAGCAAGACTTCGTTCACTAATAGTGAGATAGTCTGATGCTTTTTTTAATGGCAATGAGAAAACAACATCTTTGTTATTTACTAATATACGATTACGATTTATCCATCCTTTTTTTGTATATTTAACATTATCATAAATAACAATCTTATCTACCGATGATATCAGTTGAAAATAGCCAATATAAGGAAAAAAGTAAGGCTGCATTATCGCCAACCGTATATCTCTTGCTTGCTCTGATTTTCCCATTTTTCAGACCCATACTACTTTTCATAGAACACATTATAAATGAAATTATTTATCTTACATCCTGTTATCAATAACCATACTTACCTAATAGATAATCTTTATATTCAGAATATCTATTTTTGGCATCTTTAATTGTTGTCACAACCCAAGAAAATGAATTATCCCTATGGTTCACATCACACATAAATGATGCATCGATCTTACCCATTTCAGACTGGTCACTCGTCTTTTCCATAACAGCAGATAAAGCAACCTGATCTAAAAACCATACTGCATTACCTTTTTTTAAATTATTCCAAATAAAAAAAGAAACTTTTTTTATAAATCTACGAGAATACTCACTTCCATCTAAGTAAACAAAACCAGCAATTGCTTTTTCCCAAAATGGTGTATTCTCACTTTGAGCTAAAACAACACTATATTTTGACACATCAAATTTTATAGTATTCCAATTTTTTCTAATCAAACAATCGGCATCAACAATAATTAATGGTCTATTCAAGAATTTTTGCAAATAGTTCGCAGAGATAAATCGCCTACAAGCATAATGAACATTAATCCCTTGTTCAAAACCTATAGATTCCGTAGTACAAGAAATATTTATCTCTGGTAATTTTTTTGATTTATTAATGACATCATCAACCGTTTTACCATCGATATTATAAATATGAAGATGAACATTAAGATTATTTTTATTAGTATCATAAATAGAATAAATCAATCCTATTGCATGCTCATAATAGTATTTTAAATCACACGCGATAAGAACAGTAGGCTTAACACTGTCAACATCTACATTTTTCACCCACTGATACCCAGAGTAATCAATATCTTCTGTCTTTGATCTTAATGAACTGAAGTCTATATAATCATCAGGGTAGCCACCGTTCTTAAAGATTGTCGTCACAATCATCAGCATGGCTAGGGGATCCTCGCCAATAAGATTGGAATCCGCGACCATCAATTTTACAAGCATCAATGCATATTCATAATTATCTTCGAACATACAAGTTAATAGCAGGATTTTATATATTACAGGGATATCATTCAATATAGAGAAGTTACTCTCAATAAGAGAAATTGCTTCATCTATAGCCCCGACTTTAAAAAGAAGCTGTATTGATGCAACCAAATACTCAAGGTTTGGCGAGATATCCAGAACATCAGATACAGCATTGATTACACCTTGAATATAATCAGATGGTAATTTAACCTGCAATCCTTCCCATTTTTCATTTGATGCCAGATTAGCCAATGCAATCGCATTGAGCATTATCTTTAATGCTTTGTCCTGCTGCTCCGGCAAATTACTTGATGCTTCGGCCAATTTTTTAGTCAGAGAGTATGTATCACAACTTTTTCGTACTATCAAATCAATTAATATTTCATGATCAAGCTCACCAATGCTACCCAGCCTCAATTCTCGGCTGAATATATCACGGTAGTATTGATTTGCAGATTTCATCCGAATATAGTTACTCATAGTGAAGCACTCTCCTAAAAATTAAAAAATGAGAATATAATATTAACTACACTCTCATTCTCTATAAAAATCCATTAAATAGTTTGCTAATACGATCACATCATTGTTTCTATGATGATATTAACAATTTCATCTTGCTCATCAACTTTTAATCCTGGGTATATGGGTAAACAAAGGACAGCATCAGCAATACGAGTAGCGGTAGGCAAATTATTGACGCTTGCGCTGCTAAGCCCTCGATACATAGGAAAACTACTGATAAGCGGATAAAAATAACGTCGTGACATCACACCTTTTTCTTTTAATGCAAGATAAAGCTTCTCACGCTTTTCGAATACATCTTCATTAACAAAGACAGGAAAGTAAGCATAATTCCAATCAACTGATTCAGGCACACTAAGGGTTCGGATACCATGAACTTCACTCAGTTGTCTACGATAGTAATGATAAATATCACATCTATCTCTAATAGCCTGGTCAATATAATTTAATTGTAATAGACCAAATGCGGCCTGAACCTCATTCATTTTCCCATTGATACCGGGTGCAACAACAATTGTTTCATCAACGAAACCAAAGTTTTTCAGATGGTCTATACGCTTCTTCATTTTCAAATCCGGGCATATAATTGCACCACCCTCTATTGTATTAAACACCTTAGTTGCATGAAAACTCAGTATAGAAAGATCTCCATGGCGTAGAATACTGGTGTTGTTTTTCTTAACGCCAAAAGCATGGGCAGCATCATAAATCACTTTGAGGCCATAGATATCTGCAATTTCCTGAATACGATCTACATCACAAGGAATACCATAACAATGTACGGGTAAAATAGCTGATGTATTAGGCGTTATAGCCTCTTCTATCTTGTTAGGATCAAGGTTGCAGGTTACAGGATCAATATCAACAAAAACAGGCTTTAAGTTATTCCACAGCAGTGAGTGAGATGTCGCGACAAATGAGTAAGGCGTGGTGATAACCTCACCAGTAATCCGTAAAGCTTGCAACGCAGTCAATAAGGCCAATGTACCATTGGTAAATAAGCATAGGTGTTCTACCCCCAAGTATTCAGACAGCGATTGCTCTAACTGTTGATGAAAAGGGCCACCATTTGTTAAATGTTTATTTGACCATATAGCCTCTAAATAAGGAACAAAATTTTCCAAAGGAGGTAATAAAGGACTCGTCACGTAAATATTCTTACTCATCATTCACCTGCCCTTTCACTTTAAATCATCATAAATATTTATGACTAAAATAACATCCCCGAGCCAGACAGATTAATTATTTCAGCCAGATATTAGAAATAATTAATTATAGAATCACACCATCAGGCTCAATTCTAAAGCTTCTTGGCCGATTCCCTTCACAATAATTTCCCCATACTTGATGAAGAGCTTTTTCAAAATAAAAAGAAGGTGATATACCTACCTTATTTTTATTACTCATACGTTCTCGCAATCCGCTCCTGATTTCACTGAGCTCTTTAAGTGATTTGCTCCAATAGAATGCCTTACTCATAAACTCATCATCATTGCCAGCAACAAAATCTGAGAGTCCATATATCCGCATTATCACTCCACCTTGTCGGGATGCCATTGTCACCCCTTCTAATGTTAATACAGGAACCCCCATCCATGCCGCATGCCCAACCGTTGTTCCACCAGAATAAGGATAAGCATCTAATAACATATCAACTTCTTGGTGCATCCCCAGGTACTCTTTCAATCCTGTTCTCATGCGAAATGATAATTGAGACTCTAGGACACCAAAATCAATCAATTTGGAACGAAAATAATCGATACACTCCTGGCCCGTCATGTACCCCATCACCAAACGTGAATCCGGTAAAGCAGTCAATACTTTGGCCCATAACGCCAAAGTTTCATCTGTGATTTTTTGAGGCCGATTAAAACTCGCAAATGTCAGGTATCCATTTTTCAATGCAGGGAGTTCATTAACGTCGGGACAATCATTATGCGGTTCAAAAAATTTGACAGAAGGCATATAAATAGCACTTTCTGTCAGTTGATCATCAAGAGCTCCCCGCTCTAAAAAGTTTCGATCCATCAAAATGTAATCCATAGAACGCATACCTGTGGTGCCAGGATATCCTAACCAGGTTATTTGGATCGGTGCAGGTTTTAAGGCAAATACAGGCAGTCGGTTATAAGCTGTGTGGCCGGACAAATCGATCAGGATATCAATTTCATCCTTATTGATGAGCGTCGCCAATTCCAGATCACCCATCTTGTCAACATCATACCAGCCAGCAGCAGTCTGTTTTAAACTCTCTGCTTTTTCCTCAAGACGCTGAAAACTTGAATAGGCATAAAGCGAGAATTCACGTCGATCAAGAGAATTCCAGATAGGCTCCAAAAAGTTTGTCACAGGATGGTTACCAAAATCACCGGAAATAAAACCGATGCGCAACGGACGGTGGATATCCTTGTTAAGAGAATAGGCAAAATGACAGTTATGGCGTACAGCAGCTGCTTCCACACGTTGA
Organism: Dickeya sp. ws52; assembly: GCF_007210685.1. Lineage (NCBI taxonomy): Bacteria > Pseudomonadati > Pseudomonadota > Gammaproteobacteria > Enterobacterales > Pectobacteriaceae > Dickeya > Dickeya sp. ws52. The sequence goes on along the minus strand of NZ_SZVX01000005.1, from coordinate 69,206 downwards.
CCAAATATGAGGTGCTCCTGAAACAACGCCTGCGGCGTGATACTGATATCATGCGACAATCCCAGCAGTAAATTACTGTATAAATGGAACGCATGAGGCATCAGTTCAATAGTCTTGCGGTGATATAAGACGGCATCCTTTCGTCCCAGGTTATGACAGACCATTCCCATATGACTGATAAAATTGGGATTTTCTGGTTCAATCTGCAGTGCTTTCTCCATGCACTTAAACGCTGAATCAAGGTCATGAGTAATATTCAGCAATACCGCCAGAGTGTCCCACGCCAGCCCTTTTTGCTTATCACAACGCAATACTTTTCTGGTCAGCGCCATACCATGGTGCAATTCATTTTTTTTCCAGAGGCACACTGCTAAGTCAATATAAAAATCCCAATTGAAAGGTACTAGTGCAATTGCTCTGGTAATAATACTCAACGCACCATCGAAATCACCGGTAAGGACATGTGTTCTCACGAAAGGATACCAAGCATCCAGATTGTCGGGATAAGTGCTGATAATCTCTTCGGCCTTTTCTCTAACCTCGGCGAAATGCCCTAATGCAGTTAATCGCTCAATATCTTCGTATACCTTCCGGTTTAACGGTCCCTTGTTATGCGGCTTATTCTTTTTATTTACTGACGATTTTTCCGTCTCAACAAGACCGCCCGCACGAGGTTCACTGATATAAACGACCAATGACTGGATATAAACCGCAACCTGAGCAGCATTCGCTTTTATGATCGCTTCTTGCAAATAGTCTCGCCATGCACGTATCGTTCCCCATACCACACCTTTATTACGCAACGCCCAGAGTTTGCTATAAAATGTATTATCTTTATTCTGGAGCGGCGAAGACAGCTGTTGCAAGAACCGTCGCTCGTCACTATCAAGTGAAACCGGTTCATGCCAGAAATTGAATGCCAAATCAGTCTCTGCAAGACCAGTCAACCCAGTCAACGTTTTATGTGGGCTGCTACGATAAGTACAGTTCCCTATCCGTGTGTAGAGACCACCGATGCCTTTTACAAACAGGTTTTTTAATGCATCCAGTACATCTTGCCGATGATTTTCTGTTTCTTTTTCTGGCAATCGGGTATTAAAAATAAGTTGATCCAGACTTAAACTGGCAGGCCAGGCTTCTCCTAGCGCATCCAGAACACTCAATACCACCCGATTTTCTGTCCCAATAGTTTCACCTGTACCGGAAGTGTGGACATTCAGCGTGCCGCCATTACTTGCCGTAACACGCTGGAAATTTCCAGCCCAGTTGAAATCCGCCAGTTTTGAAAGATCCGGCTCCGGCAACACACTCCCAGCCCTTTCCTGTGGAACCAGTATGCTGAATCGCTGGGAACGATTAACTGCAAAATCCAGATATTGCTGGCGCAAGTAAGTGGTATTTTCAGGACAAATTGTCTCATGTAAGTGAGAAACCTGATCGCCATAATGCCCAGCCAGTTCAGTGTATGCCCGAACATCCCCCACATAGGAAAAGCCGACCTGGCTAATCTGCGCATAGAAATCGACGAAGTAACAAGGCTGATTTAACCCCTGTAGATAGTGCAATGCAAAATCCACATTGGACTGTTTTTCGGCTTGTTCAATAAAGGTTTTCAGGGCTGCATTCTGGGGATTATCCGGCGAGGTTCCCAGAGATAGATAGGTTAACATTGCACGGGCGCTGGCTTGCGCTGTTTTATCATCGCTAGCAAGGCTGCTATGAAGCTGGATAGCGTCTCGCAGAATTTCGCCAGTCTTCCACCCTGGATATGTGTTATAGCTATAACAGACAATGCCTTCTGACGTTAGGTGATCATGGCAGAACCGCAGCAATGCCTCCCGCGTCTCACCACCGATGAGGCTGAATAAACCGTGGATAATGATGTAATCGAATGTTCCAGGATCGCAGGCTAGTAGAGACTCAAGGTCCAATGCAAATAAAGCAATGTTTTCCAGTTCAAGCTGTTTTATCAGCGCATTACCTTTCTCGATCTGCTCCGCATCAAGATCAACACCAACAGCCTGTGCTTGTGGGTTTGCCAGCGCAAAAGGCAGCAAATTACCGCCATCCTTACACCCAATCTCAAGTACTCGAGCCTTTTCCGGAATAGCGGATTTAATGCCGTAAAGATGTGCGGTAGCTTGTAAATGGAAAGGCGCAATATATGGAATGGGAGGAGACATCGAACTCAATGGCGTTGTATCATTATCTTCAGCCATATCGGCATTATTCGCTAAAGGTTGTGCATCTGGCATGGTCACAAGGCATTTCCCTCAATACTTTATGCGGAGATGAAATTGCCTGCAGTATACAAGAAAACCTTTTTTACCAATCCCCTGAGCATCAAATTATAACTTCTCTATTTCATCGCTTAAGGAGCCGATTTTTATTCTGGTAATTTTATTTACTCCAGTAGCACCACAGAATAAATAAAAAAACCAACCCCGGAGGGTTGGTTTCTCAATCGGCAACTGCGTAAACAGGGATTACTGCAGCAGTTTCAGAACAGTCTGCGGTACCTGGTTAGCCTGAGCCAGTACAGAAGTACCAGCCTGCTGCAGAATCTGCGCACGGCTCATGTTGGATACTTCAGTCGCGTAGTCAGCATCCTGAATACGACTACGAGCGGTAGTCAGGTTATTGATGGTGTTACTCAGGTTGTCAATGGTGGACTGGAAGCGGTTCAGCGTAGCACCAATGTTTGCCTTAGCGTTGTTAATATTCTGCAACGCGGTATCAATCGCAGCAACGACCGCGGTTGCACTAGCAGCGGTAGATACGTCGGTAGTTGATACGCCCAGACCACCAGTAGTGGCGTTGATCAATGCAGCGCTACCTACGGAGATCGCGTCGTTGGCAGTGGTGCCGGCACCAACCTGAATGTTGAAACCAGTGGCGTTAACGGTACCGTTCAGCAGAGCCTGGCCGTTAAAGTTCGCGCTGGCAGCAACACGGTTGATTTCATCAACACGACGGTTAATTTCAGTCTGGATAGAGCTACGGTTGATGGTGTTGTTCGTGTCGTTAGCTGCCTGTACGGCCAGCTCACGGATACGCTGCAAGTTGTCGTTGATGGTGTTCAGGTTACCTTCAGCGGTCTGAACCAGAGAGATACCGTCGTTGGCGTTTTTAGATGCCTGAGTCAGACCACGAATCTGAGCGGTCATGTCGTTGGAGATACCGGCACCGGCAGCGTTATCTTTGGCGCTGTTGATGGCCAGACCGGAGGACAGACGCTCAATAGCAGTCTGCAGGGAAGATTGAGATTTGTTCAGGTTGGTCTGGGCCAACAGCGACATACTGTTAGTATTAATGACTGCCATAATTATATTCCTTTCATCTCTATTAATGGGGATGGGCTGTTGCCCCCGGTGTCATCACCGTCCCTAACTGTATCGGCCGGGGTAAAACAACCTTTAGCTTTTTTTTGAAATTTTTGTATCCCCCAGATAAACCGCCCATTTGCGGAGTTACGCTCAAGTAAGTAGTTCCTCCTGGAGTGATAACCCCCTTCGTACCCCATATGCATGATGGAAATCAGGGCGAATGCCGATTACGCTGAAATTTACATTACGTCTATAAATTTTTGGTATACAGTGCCGATAAGTATGTCAGTTCACAATTTAAACGGAAGGGTATCTCTATGGCGACTTCAGTTAGCTCTAACTCGGATATTATCTCATCAATCGGTTTGAACCTGGGGTCGACAATCAAGGGTCAATCGCTTGACTTAAGTAACCTTGTCACTAAATTGCAATCTGTCGAAGAACAACGATTAACACCTTATACCAACAAACAAACTTCGCTAAGCGCACAGGCAACGGCCTACAGCACCATCGAAACAGCGATGAAAGGCCTGCAGAGCGCTACCACTACGCTGCAGAACATGAAAAACATCACGTCGACTGCAGTCACAAGCACCAATACCGCATTCAGTGCTACCACGGATAACACTGCAGTGGTGGGTTCCTACAGTGTTTTCGTCAATAATCTCGCGCAAGCCCAGTCACAAATATCCGGTGCCTTTAGCAGCGCATCGACCGCACTGGTAGCAGGCGGCACCTCCAGCACCAGCAGCACGATCACGATCTCACAGCCCAGCCGGTCTACCCCACTGACGATTACGCTGACTGATGACAAAACATCATTAAATGATATCCGCGACGCTATCAACAATGCCGGAGGTAGCGTTAGTGCCAGTATTATTAATAACGGCACCAGCAATTATTTGATGTTAACGTCGAAAGACACCGGCACGCAATCGGCGATGACCATTTCAGTCAGCGGTTCACTTTCCAGTTCGCTGAGCAGCGGTAGCTTTAGCGAGCAAGTTGCGGCTAAAGATGCTTCATTTACGCTTAACGGCATGCAGATAACCAGTCAGAGCAATACCGTTACTACGGCTATCAGTGGTGTAACACTGAACCTTAAATCGGCCTCCGCTGTAGGTTCAACTGCGGAAAACCTGACGATTACATCCGATATCACCAGCACCAAAAAAGCCGTTCAGGATTGGGTCACTGCCTACAACAACGTGTTGGATGTGATCAAAACCCAGACCGATGCCAGCAGCAAGGGCGCACTGAACGGTGACGGGACGGTTCGTGCTATCCAACAGCAGCTACAAAGTTTGATGACGAATGTTCAGAGCGGTAGCGGTTCGCTGCGCATCATGGCCGATATGGGCATTACCCAAGATCCTATCAATAATGGCAAACTGACTATTGATAATACCAAACTGGAAAGTACGCTGAAAGTCAGCGCCAGTAGCGTAACTACATTCTTCACCGGTAACGGAACCACCACAGGATTCGCTACCCAGGTGGGAAATTACCTGTCCAGAACAGTAGACTCGTCGGATGGTTTGATCAAATCGGCTAAGGCTGGTATTGAGACCAGCCAGAAAAGTTTAGAAAAACAGATCACCAGCATCCAAGACAGTATTGATGCGACGATGAAACGTTATAAAGCACAGTTTACTCAACTCAACAAGTTGCTATCCCAAATGACAACGACCAGTAATTACCTGACAAAACAGTTTGATAGTAACAATCAATCCAACTAATTAGTACAGCGCGAAGTGCCGTACCAACGGCACTTCACTCACGATGGGCATTGCTGTCTTTTTTATTGTTAATCGGTTATTCAACATATGGTCATGTATAGAAAGAATGCCAGTCAGGCTTACGCACAGGTGGGTGTGGAAAGCGCAGTAATGAGCGCCAGTCCACACCAACTGATTGTTCTGTTGTTTGACGGCACCAAGAGCGCACTTATCCGGGCACGGATTCTCATCGAGCAAAATGACATCGCCGGCAAAGGGAACGCCTTATCTAAAGCCATTGACCTTATCAGCAACGGCTTAAAGCTCGGATTGGACATGGAAAACGGTGGTGAGTTGGCTGAAAATCTTGCCGATCTTTACGACTACATGGTGCGTCGATTATTACATGCCAATATTAATAACGATTTGCAGGCAATTATGGAAGTGGAAGCTCTCCTTGAAAATATTGCGGACGCTTGGAAACAAATTGGGCCTGGTTATCAACCAACGACGGAAGCGCGCTAATGGACAACCTCTCTCCATTACTAACTGAGTATCAGGGGTTACTCACACTCATCCGTAATATCAAAACCATGGCCATCAATGGATTATGGGATGATGTTGTTGAACAGGAAATTATTTATATTCAGTCAATAGAGAGAATCAGTCAGGCTAACGCTCCGGCTAATATTCCTAGTACGGTGCAATTACAGTTTCGGCAACTTCTTCAGGATATACTGGATACGGAAGCACAGGTGAAAGAGCTGTTACAAAACAGAATGCAGGAGCTGGCAGTCTTAATCCAGCAGTCTCAAAACCAAAAATCCGTCAACAATGCGTACGCCGAGTTTTCCAACGATATACTCACTGGAAAACCACAGCCCTGATTAACCGCTCATGGGCCCCAACCTCTCAGGACGGGCCCATCAATATTACCCTAATACTAACACTCACTTTCTTCAAAAAAATCAGGGTGAATAACCATAGTCATTCACCCTGACTCTGAAAAACCAAGTAATTACCAGATAAAAATCATATAGATAATCACACCGTGCTCTGCTTGCGATTATACTGTCATATTCATGACTTCCTGATAAGCAGACACCAGTTTATTGCGCACCTGAACGCCCATCTGCAAAGCAATGGATGCTTTCTGGTTATCAACCATGACATCATTCAGGGCCACGCCTGGTTTTCCCAACGTAAATGCTTCAGCCTGTGTCTGAGCCTGTACCCGTGTTTCGTTGATTTTCTCAAGTGCGGCTTTCAGCTCACTGGCAAAGCCAGACTGAGATGCTACATTAGAATCCAGCCCGCCGGCTGCTTTAGTTGCAGTAACCTGCATTTGTTGCAATACCGCATCAATACCCTGAATAGACATGCCCGCTTCCTCAACTAAAGATTGAGAACTGAAAAAATAAAATGAAATCATGAGGATATACATAATGAACAAACACAAACCGCTGTCAGCGCTGTTTATTCCACATACATCTCTCTACAGGGTAAATACGCTACCATATCCACAAGGTAGTAAATCGTATAAATGACATTAAAAATGCCAGCTTATCGACCCATCAAATTTTGCGTAACGGAAAATAATGACATGCCGGTAAGTGTCGGTGATGAGTTTTTATGATTGCGCAATCAGGGAGTTCTGTTTTGTTACGTTACAACGTTATCCATATCGTTCAGCAACCAGGCAGAGATAGAGTATGAACGCCTTAACATCCGGCGCCGCAACCGGTGGGAAAAGCTTTGGCGAGATACTCGACCGTTTGCGTGCCAACCCTAGAATCCCTTTGTTGATTGCCGCCGCCGCCACGATAGCTATCGTCGTCGCACTGTCCTTGTGGGCGCGCGGCCCTGATTATCGCGTTCTTTATACTAATCTGAATGAACGCGATGGCGGCAGCATTGTTTCTGAACTGGGTAAAATGAATATTCCTTACCGCTTTACGGAAAGCGGTGCGGCTATCATGATCCCGGCGGATAAAGTTTATGAAACCCGACTGAAACTGGCGCAACAAGGATTGCCGAAAGGTGGTGCGGTCGGTTTCGAACTGCTCGATCAGGAAAAATTCGGCATCAGCCAGTTTAGCGAGCAGATTAATTACCAGCGTGCATTGGAAGGCGAATTGGCGAGAACCATGGAAACTCTGGGGCCGATCCAGAATGCACGTGTTCATCTGGCTATTCCCAAGCCATCGCTGTTTGTTCGTGAACAAAAATCTCCTTCAGCAGCAGTCACCGTAACCCTACAACCAGGACGCGCGTTGGATGACAGCCAGATCAACGCTATTACGTATCTGGTTTCCAGCAGCGTGGCCGGTCTTCCTGCCGATAAAGTCACTGTTGTTGATCAGACCGGAAAGCTGCTGACACAGAATGATGGTTCAGGGCGTGATCTGAATGCGGCACAGCTGAAATATGCTAACGAAATCGAAGGCAATTACCAGCGCAGGATTGAAGCTATTCTGGCGCCGGTAGTCGGCGCAGGAAACGTACATGCGCAAGTCACCGCGCAAATCGATTTTGCTAATCGTGAACAGACTGACGAGCAATACCAGCCTAATCAGTCGCCGAATCAGTCGGCAGTAAGATCTCAACAATCCAGCCAGAGCGATCAACGCGGCGGTTCTAACGTAGGTGGAGTACCAGGCGCATTGTCTAATACGCCCTCGCCCGCTCCTACGGCACCGATTTCTACTCCACCGGCAAATAATGCCAATAACACCAACAATACTAACAATACCAATACGGCGGGAACGAATACTCAGACCTCAGGCAATAACGCCGCTAATCAGACTTACAATAGCCGTCATGATCAGACGATCAACTATGAAGTTGACCGCACAATCCGTCATACCAAACAAAGCACCGGAAACATCCAGCGTCTGTCCGTCGCTGTCGTGGTTAACTACACACAGGGCGAAGATGGTAAACCGGCGGCACTCAGCGATGAGCAGTTGAAAAAAATCGAAGCGCTGGTGCGTGAATCAATGGGGTTCTCCACCGAACGCGGCGACTCTCTGAATGTGGTTAATACACCATTCACGATAACGGATACCAGTGGTGGTGAACTGCCCTTCTGGCAGAAACAAGTCTTCTTCGATTTGCTGACCGCAGCAGGCCGCTGGCTGTTGGTACTGATTGTCGGCTGGATTCTGTATCGCAAATTGGTGCGTCCGCAGTTGCAAAGACGCGTTCAGATACAAGAGGCTGCCGCCGCCGCTGCTGCGCTACGCGGGCAGGATCCGGATGTTTCCGTCACGATCAGTTCAATGGAAGAGGAACTGCAGAAAAAATCCGAACAACGGGCCCATACAGAAATGCACAGTCAGCGTATTCGTGAGCTGGCCGAAAACGACCCTCGCGTTGTCGCACTGGTAATCCGCCATTGGATGAGTAACGAACTATGAGTCTGACAGGTACAGAAAAAAGCGCCGTCTTATTGATGACTATCGGCGAAGACCGTGCGGCAGAAGTGTTTACGCACCTTTCAACGCGTGAGGTTCAGCATCTCAGTACTGCAATGGCCAATATGAAACAGGTCTCCCAGTCAGAATTGCTGGAAGTGCTGCGTGAATTTGATCTTGAAGCCGAGCAGTATGCAGCTCTGGGCGTGAATGCGGGTGAATATCTCCGTTCTGTACTGGTTAAAGCATTAGGTGAAGAGCGCGCCTCCAGCCTGCTGGAAGACATTCTTGAAAGTAAGGAAACGTCTTCCGGTATGGAAACGCTTAACTTCATGGAGCCACAAAGTGCAGCTGATCTTATCCGCGACGAACATCCGCAGATTATCGCGACCATTCTTGTACACTTGAAGCGTGCGCAAGCAGCCGATATTCTGGCTCATTTCGATGAACGTATGCGTAATGACGTAATGCTGCGTATCGCTACTTTCGGTGGTGTGCAACCATCAGCATTGGCGGAATTGACTGAAGTGCTTAACGGCCTGTTGGATGGTCAGAACCTCAAACGCAGCAAGATGGGTGGTGTTCGTACTGCGGCGGAAATCATTAACCTGATGAAAACGCAGCACGAGGAAGCGGTTATCGATGCAGTTCGCGAATTCGATGGCGAACTGGCACAAAAAATTATCGACGAAATGTTCCTGTTCGAGAATCTGGTGGAAGTGGACGACCGCAGTATCCAGCGTCTGCTGCAAGAAGTGGAATCCGAGTCTCTGTTGATCGCCCTGAAGGGTGCCGAGCAGCCGCTGCGCGAGAAGTTCCTGCGCAATATGTCGCAGCGTGCGGCGGAAATTCTGCGCGACGACTTGGCTACCCGCGGCCCGGTACGTATGTCTCAGGTAGAAAACGAACAGAAAGCCATTTTGCTCATCGTACGTCGACTGGCAGACAGCGGCGAAATGATTATCGGTGGTGGCGATGACGCGTTTGTCTAATTCTTCCAGTGATCTTGACTGGCAGCCGTGGAAACTGGATGACCTTTCTGCACCGACTAAACCGGTAACGAAAGGCGTAGCCCCGTCGACGTCGGTTTCTTCTACTACCCTGTCGCCAATGCCGCAGGAAGACGATAACGGTTTCTTCGCCATGTCGGATTTTCAGCCGCCGCAGGACGATCTGGCGACATTGCGGGAACAAGTGCTGCAGCAGGCGCGGGAAACCGGGTTTGCTGAAGGCAAACAGCAAGGCTACGCGGCGGGTTATCAGGATGGACTCCAGGCCGGTACACAGCAAGGTCTCCAGAATGCGGTTCAACAGCAGCAACCCGTTATTGCCCAAATGCAACAGATGGTCAATGAGTTCCAGCAAACACTAGACGCACTCGACAGCGTCATTGTTTCACGACTCATGCAACTCGCCTTAACGGCGGCCAGGCAGGTCATCGGTCAGTCACCGGTCTGTGATGGTACGGCGCTGATGGGGCAGATACAGCAACTCATCCAACAAGAGCCTATGTTCAGCGGCAAACCACAGTTGCGCGTTCACCCATCGGATCTGGAGATGGTGGAGCAACACTTGGGCCCCACTCTCAGCCTTCACGGTTGGCGGCTGCTGGCGGATAATCAGTTGCACCCTGGCGGATGCAAAGTTAGCGCCGAAGAAGGTGATCTGGACGCCAGCATCGCTACGCGCTGGCATGAACTTTGTCGACTGGCCGCGCCGGGAGAACTCTGATGACAGTGCGTCTCTCCCGTTGGCTTTCTTCTATCGATACATTTGAAAAACGTATTACCAATACGCCTGCGATACGTCGTTATGGCCGACTGACGCGGGCAACGGGATTGGTGCTTGAAGCAACAGGTCTGCATATGCCATTAGGCTCAACGTGCCTGATTGAACGGCAGACAGGTAATCAGATTGACGAGGTCGAAAGCGAAGTTGTCGGGTTTAATGGCCAGAAATTGTTTCTGATGCCACTTGAAGAAGTGGAAGGAATTATCCCTGGCGCACGTGTTTATGAACGTGTTGGTCTTTCCGGCAGCAGTCAAGGCAAGCAGCTACCACTAGGCCCGGCATTGTTAGGGCGCGTATTAGATGGCAGTGCAAAACCGCTGGATGGGCTGCCGGCACCGGAGACCGGCTATAGAGCGTCTTTGGCGACAGCGCCGTTTAACCCTCTCCAGCGTACGCCGATTGAGCATGTGCTGGATGTCGGCGTACGTGCCATTAATGCGTTGTTGACCGTTGGCCGCGGCCAGCGTATGGGCCTTTTCGCCGGTTCCGGCGTAGGTAAAAGTGTGCTGCTCGGCATGATGGCGCGCTATACTCAAGCTGATGTCATCGTTGTCGGTCTGATCGGTGAGCGTGGTCGCGAAGTAAAAGATTTCATTGAAAATATTCTCGGCACCGAGGGGCTTGCCCGCTCAGTGGTTATTGCTGCTCCAGCGGATGTCTCTCCCTTGCTGCGTATGCAAGGTGCCGCTTATGCTACACGCATCGCAGAAGATTTTCGCGACCGTGGACATCATGTCTTGTTGATTATGGACTCGCTAACGCGCTACGCGATGGCACAGCGTGAAATAGCACTGGCAATTGGCGAACCACCGGCGACCAAAGGTTATCCACCGTCCGTTTTCGCCAAACTGCCGGCATTAGTAGAACGCGCAGGCAATGGCATTTCAGGCGGCGGCTCAATCACAGCATTTTATACGGTGTTGACCGAAGGCGACGACCAACAAGATCCGATAGCAGACTCTGCCCGAGCCATTCTGGACGGACATATCGTGTTGTCGCGTCAGCTAGCCGAATCCGGGCATTATCCGGCTATCGATATTGAAGCATCGATTAGCCGTGCCATGACGGCGTTGATTGATGAAAATCATTATTCTGCGGTAAGGCAGTTTAAACAATCACTGTCCAGTTACCAGCGCAATCGCGACCTGATTAATGTTGGCGCCTATGCAGCCGGTAGCGACCCAATGCTTGATCGAGCCATACAGCTGTATCCGCATATGCAGCACTTTTTGCAGCAGGGAATGTTTGAGCGAAGCTCATTTGACGAAGCCTGTCAGGCGCTGAATAACATTTTCCCGTATAATCGATAGGAGGGTGAATGAGCACTCAATCAACCTTCGGTATGCTGCGCGATTTGGCCCAAAAAGAGGTCGATGCCGCAACAACGCATTTAGGACAGGTACAAAAGGCTTATTTGCAGGCTGAACAGCAACTCAATATGTTGTTAGGTTATCATGACGATTATCGCCAACGACTTAATGAGTCTATGACTGAAGGTATGGCCAACACCTCGTGGCAAAATTATCAACAATTTATTTTGACTCTGGAAAAAGCGATTGAGCAGCATCAGCATCAGTTATTAAATTGGTCTTCTCGTCTGAACCAGGCGATGAAAGCCTGGCAAGAAAAACAGCAGCGACTCAACGCATTCAGTACGCTGCAGCAGCGTGAACAGACCAAAATGCTGGCGCACGAAAATCGTCTGGAACAAAAGCGGATGGATGAATTTGCCCAACGCGCATCAATGAGGAAAACATAACTATGAACTTGCCAGCAATGACAATCACGACGACTGATGCAAGCACCACCGCGCCTCAGGGAAACTCCTTACTTGCGCTGATAGGCAAAGATCAACTGCCTGAAAACTTTTTGCAATTGCTTACCCAGAAACTGTCGACAACACATGCATCCAAGAAGACGGTGCTTAGCTCTCAAGAGAGCGCCGAGTTTAAGGATGCGCTGGCAAAAAATGGTATTGATGCAAACAGTGATGAATTAAACACTATCTTAAGTGCTCTGACTAAAGGGACGCTGACATTGGCTGACCTGCAATCAGGCAATTCCCTTGAATCGCTGCTGGTGAAAGCGCAGCAAAAAGACAGTGTAAAAGACGAGAAAACATCCAATAATGATGCGTTGGCTATGCAGGCACTGTTTGCCATGATTCCAATGCAAACCACAGGTCAGGCAAAACTATCCGTTGGAGATACAGGGACTCAGACTGTATCTGATGCGTTGAGTACACTGTCAAATGATAAAAGCAGCAATAGCGTTTTAGCTTCGCTCCTGAACGCAAGCAAAACCGGTGACTCATCAGCACAAGGCAATTTTGCGCTGAGTTCCACCTCAACCGCAAATAACGCGGTTATGTCATCGCCACTGAATGCGGTGAATGCATCAGCGGCAGTTAAAAATGCCGGGCTGGCGCCTTCCGAACATGGTCACGACCAGTTCCAAGATAATCCATTACTGGCCTCCCGCAAGGAAGATAGCGCCAGTAATCCAATTGTGGCATCCGCACCGGCTGACGCAAACGCTAATTCATCATTGCAGACACTGTCATCGCTGTTTTCCAGTAATGCGACGCCAACTCAGCCGGCGGCTCAGCACGTGACCAGTCAAATCAGCGCACCGCTAGGCACACAGCAATGGAATGATGCATTAGGGCAACAGGTAGTGATGTTTAGCCGTAATGGACAACAAACCGCCGAGCTTAAGCTCCACCCGGAAGAGCTTGGCGCTCTGCATATTATGTTGAAAATCGAAGATAATCAGGCGCAAATTCACCTGGTTTCCGGCAATAGCCAAGTGCGTTCCACACTGGAGTCAGCGCTGCCCCACCTGCGCAACGCCATGGCGGAAAATGGCATTAATTTGGGACAAAGCAGCGTAGGATCAGACGCCAGCAGTTGGCAGCAGTCACAACAGCAGGTAGCAACCAATGCCAACAGCAATGGCGGTGGTAATACCTCATCTTATCAACAGCAGTTTGGTCAATCTGAACGCTCGGGTGCCGAAGCTGAAACACTGGCAGTTCCTGCACCGCTGCAGTCGATGGCCTCGGGACTTAATGGCGTCGATATCTTTGCCTAATGAAGAAGTTAACGCTTTTTTTATTGTTTATTCATTGTATTGAAGCGATGAATAGGCGGGATAATCATGATATCACGCATTTATCTCATGGCCGACCTTGCCATTAGATACTGATAAATAACAGGATATATCATTGGCTACGTCTAATAAGAAAGCCCAGTCAGGCGATAAGAAGCGCTCGCTCTGGCTGATACTCTTGATTGTTATCGCCCTGGCAGCCACGGCTGCTGCAGGTGCTGGCTGGTGGTTCTTGAATCATAAAAAAACTGAAATGGTGTCCAGCGAGCCGCCTCCGCCGCCTGCGCCGGTATTTATGCCTTTGGATACGTTTACCGTTAATCTGTTATCTCCGGATAACAACCCGGATCGGGTACTGTATGTAGGGATTACTCTACGACTGCCGGATGAAGCAACCCGTGCACGCCTGACCAATTATCTGCCAGAAATTCGCAGTCGTTTGATTATGCTGTTTTCTCGTCAGAGCTCGTCATTTCTGGCAACGGAACAAGGCAAACAAAAGCTGGTTGAAGATATCAAGCAGGTATTAAGCCCACCGCTGGTTCCCGGACAACCTAACCAGGTAGTCAGCGATGTCCTGTTCACTGCTTTCATTTTGCGGTAATCACTATGGGTGACAGCATTCTATCACAGGCAGAGATTGATGCTCTGCTAAACGGTGACAGTGGCGATAGTAGCGCTGATGCCAACAACGCCGCTTCGCAGAAAGACGGGGGTGTTAAGCCCTATGATCCCAATACACAGCGACGCGTCATTCGTGAACGTTTGCAGGCGCTGGAGATCATCAACGAGCGTTTTGCGCGTCAGTTCCGTATGGGGCTGTTTAACCTGCTCCGTCGTAGCCCGGATATCACCGTTGGTGCTATCAAGATTCAGCCATATCATGAGTTTGCACGTAACTTACCGGTTCCAACCAATCTCAACCTGATACACTTGAAGCCACTGCGCGGCACCGCCTTGTTCGTGTTTTCACCTAGCCTGGTTTTTATTGCCGTCGATAACCTGTTCGGCGGCGACGGCCGTTTCCCTACCAAAGTTGAAGGCCGCGAATTTACGCATACCGAACAACGAGTTGTACGTCGAATGCTGAAACTGGCGCTTGATGCCTACAGCGATGCCTGGAACGCCATTTATAAACTGGATGTTGAATATGTGCGTTCCGAAATGCAGGTAAAATTCACCAACATCACGACATCACCAAACGATATTGTAGTAACAACCCCTTTCCATCTCGAAATTGGGACGCTGACCGGTGAGTTCAGCATTTGTATTCCTTTTTCGATGATTGAACCTTTACGCGAATTGCTGGCCAACCCTCCGCTTGAAAACTCACAGCAGGAAGACCAGCATTGGCGTGAAACACTGGCCAAGCAGGTTCAGCATTCAGAACTGGAGCTGGTTGCCAATTTCGTTGATATTCCGGTTCGACTGTCAAAGGTTTTGAAACTCAAACCCGGAGATATTTTGCCGATTGATAAACCTGAACGCCTGGTGGCTCATGTGGACGGCGTTCCCGTATTGACCTGTCAATATGGTACGCTAGATGGTCAGTATGCCTTGCGTGTTGAACACTTGATTAACCCCATTTTAAATTCGCTGAATGACGAGGAACCGCTCAATGAGTGACATCAAGAAACCGTCCGAAGAAACGGATTCCGTGGACGATCTGTGGGCTGATGCATTTAACGAGCAGCAGTCGGCAGAAAAAAGTGCCTCGAGCAGCACGGAAGGTATTTTTAAGAACTTTGATGTGCAAGACACCCAGGGCTCAATGCAGGATATCGATCTCATTTTAGATATCCCGGTAAAACTGACGGTAGAACTAGGTCGGACCAAAATGACGATCAAAGAGTTGCTGCGTTTATCGCAAGGCTCTGTGGTCGCATTAGATGGCCTGGCCGGTGAACCGTTGGATATCATGATTAACGGATATCTGATTGCTCAGGGCGAAGTCGTGGTCGTTTCTGACAAATATGGTGTGCGTATTACTGATATTATTACGCCGTCAGAACGTATGCGCAGGCTAGGCCGCTAATGGCTGGAGCCGTACAACAAACCACTTCTACAATTCAGCAGCCGCCAATGGCTGCTGAATCCGTTATTTCTGGTAGTACGCTCCTGTCACAAGTAGGTACTGCCTTGTGTGGTGTTTTGTTACTGATACTGTTGGTAGCCTGGCTATTGCGAAAACTGGGTTTTGCCCCACAGACTAAACACAATAATGCCATGAAAATGGTGTCAAGTTATCCGGTTGGACAACGCGAACGTATTGTCATCGTTGAAGTTGATGATACCTGGCTTGTGTTAGGCGTAACGGCACAGCAAATTACTCATTTGCACACCCTGCCCGCACGTCCCGTCAATGATGTTTTATCGCCAGAAAAAATTGCGCCGGCTGATTTTCTTCAGTTTCTCAAGAAAGCGACCAAGCGTCCGGAAAAAACCGAATGAGTACCCCTCTGCAGCTAACTTCTTTTTCTGTATGGTTTCGCCTGCTTCGTTATCCCGCAGCCTCAATACTGTTATTGATAGCACCTCACGCGCTGGCTCAATTACCCGGCATTATTAGCCAACCTCTGGCCAACGGTGGGCAAAGCTGGTCATTACCTATTCAGACACTGGTTTTCATCACCGCGCTGAGCTTTATCCCAGCGGTATTACTGATGATGACCTGTTTTACTCGTATCATCATCGTTCTGAGCTTGCTGCGTAACGCGCTGGGAACGCCCACGGCGCCCCCCAACCAGGTATTGCTGGGGCTAAGTCTATTTCTGACTTTTTTTGTTATGTCTCCTGTACTGAATCGTATTTACGATGAGGCCTATCGCCCGTTCAGTGAGGATAAAATCAGTATGGAAGTCGCTATCGATAAAGGGTCGCAGCCATTGCGTGAATTTATGTTGCGGCAAACCCGGGAAGCAGATTTAGCCTTGTTTACTCGTCTGGCGCAGATTCCTTCATTGCAAGGTCCGGAAGCCGTTCCGATGCGAGTGCTGGTGCCGGCTTATGTCACCAGTGAACTGAAAACCGCATTCCAGATCGGTTTTACGATTTTTATTCCTTTTCTGCTGATTGACTTGGTCGTAGCCAGCGTGCTGATGGCATTGGGTATGATGATGGTTCCTCCGGCAACTATTGCATTACCATTCAAGCTGATGCTTTTCGTACTGGTTGACGGATGGCAGTTGTTGCTGGGGTCACTGGCCCAAAGTTTCTATACTTAGTTGATGCGGATACTGTTTATCACATCAGAGGAATGTCTTTATGACTCCTGAATCCGTCATGGCTTTAGGCTATGAAGCAATGAAAATAGCACTCATGTTGGCAGGCCCTCCTCTTATCGCCGCATTGGTAAGTGGTTTGATTATTAGCCTGCTTCAGGCAGCCACACAAATCAACGAAATGACTTTATCATTCATCCCTAAAGTTCTAACGGTATTTTTCACGCTGGTCGTCGCCGGCCCGTGGATGCTCAGTGTCATTCTGGACTATATGCGTACAATGTTTAGCCAATTCCCTAATATGATTGGATAGATATGGTCACCCTCAGCAGCATCGATATGATCGGTTGGTTCAACCAATTCTTTTGGCCGCTGGTCAGAATCCTGGCGTTGATTAGCACTGCTCCTATTTTTAGCGAACGGGCTATTACACGCCGGGTAAAACTCGGGCTCGGGGTATTAATTACCATCGCCATCATGCCAGCCATTCCCCATACCTCAATCCCTATTTTCTCTGCGGCAGGTATCTGGATGCTGTTTCAGCAAGTCGTGATCGGGGTCATGCTGGGGTTTACCATGCAATTAGCGTTTACCGCGATTCGGCTGGCCGGCGAGATTATTGGTCTTCAGATGGGGCTTTCATTCGCCACGTTTTTTGACCCTAGCGGTGGTCCTAACATGCCGGTGATCGCTCGATTCATGAATTTACTGGCACTATTACTTTTCCTGACCATGAATGGGCACTTATGGCTGATATCACTACTCGCTGATAGTTTCCACACTATTCCCATCGGTGCCGGGCCCGTCAGCGGTAATGTATTCATGAGTCTGGCCGAAGCAGGAGGACGGATATTTTCTAATGGTCTGATGCTTGCTCTGCCGCTTATCACCTTATTATTAACAATTAACATGGCACTGGGGTTATTAAGCCGACTAGCGCCACAACTAACCATCTTCGCTATCGGTTTTCCTATCACCCTTTTCACCGGCATTATCACCGTCGGCTTTCTGATATTCCTTATCTCACCCTACGCCGAAAAATTATTCGGCGAAACTTACGATCTGCTGGCTGATTTACTGAACCATCTCGCCGGGTAATCATTCCACTCACTGATTCCGCTATCAAAATGTACAGTAAAAAAAAGCATGTCATCTTATAAAGGATGACATGCCAAAAAGAATACGCCCGGTTTAAGCGTATCCAAATACTGGATCGCTATTCCGTTTTATTATTTATTAAGTTGGAACAGCGAGAGGCCCTGCATATCGCTAAATGCCTTGTATGAAGCCTGCAGAGACTGTTGTTGCATCATGTAAGCCGAAATGGTCGCAACCAGATCGATATCAACCAGGTCACTCAACGTCTCTTTGTTTGCCATAGTGCGATCAGTGCCGATACTATCCAGCGTGTCGATCTCTTGCAGTTGAACACCCAACGTTGCTTGAGCAGAAGACACATTAGTCAATGCGCTCCTGATACTTTGGATGGCGCCGTTGAGTGATGCAGTATTAGCGCTTTTCACTGCGTCGGTAGCACCCTCCAGCGGGGTTTCAAGCGCGCTGATAGCGCTATCCAGCGCGCTGAAAATATCGGCAGTACCACTTGCATTATTGAATACATCCGAACCAATATGCCCGACGGTCATAATCCGATTAGCATCTACCTGCTGGGAAATCGCCTGGGTACCACCTACATAGCTGACGGTGCCGGAAGCATTGGTAGTAAATGGTTGGATATTAGTCTTGTAACCACCAAAAATGTAATTGCCGTTACCATCAGTACTGTTTGCCAAATTAAGCAATTGAGATTTCAGGCCACGCAATGATGTTGCAATCATCTGGCGAGAATTATCGTTTTTGGTACCGTCGGCACTGATAAGGGTCGTACTGCCAGTGGTCAATGCAGTCACTACGTTAGTCAGCACGGACAACTCACCATTCATACCATTCTTAGCGAAGGTTCTGGCCAGCGTATATTGCTCATTCTGATTCTGCGCCTGATTAACCATAACCGCTTTGGATGCAGCAATCGGATCATCAGAAGGGGTAAGCACCCGGGTGTTACTGGCTAATTGCTGGCCCGTTTTACTAAAAGTGGATAAGCCATCTGTGACGCCTTGCATACCCTGCTGAAAAATAATACTGGTACTCAGTCGCATAACTTGTTCCTTACTGTTTTGCCGTCACAAAATTAACCGCGAATCGCCAACAGGGCATCAAAGATAGTCGAAGCAGTCTGGATTACCTTGGCATTTGCCATGTAATACTGCTGAAAACGCACCAAATTACCGTACTCTTCATCCAGATTGACGCCGGACACAGACTGCTGTTCGGTAGTCAACTGCTTCACGACATTCTTCTGGGATGTATCGGTAACCTTAGCCGTACTGGTTTTATTGCCGATATCGCCCACCAAACTGGCATACGCCTGGCTAACGCTAGATTTGTTTTCGACGACTTTAGCCGTTTGCAGATTCAACAACGCCTTAGCGTTAGTGTTATCACTTACACCGCCACCTGCAGATGTCAAGGGAGCGCCAGCCGCTGCAATCTTGGATGAGTCCGTTACTTTCACCGACATATCTACGATAACATCGCGAACGCCCTTGACCATAAACAGGTCTTTAGCTGCCGGCGTTCCTGTAATATCGAGTTTCATCCCATCAAAAATCAGGCTGGCCGGCGTCGAACCACTGGCTGCGGTATACGTCGCAGAGGAAGACAGGTTAGCGCCATCCGACAAACGGGTGATAGACCAGTCACTCGCTGACGGACCAACAAATTTGACGTTGTAATCACTCGCCTTGATGTAGTTGCTATCATTTCGCGTCAGCGAAGCGGCAGATGTAGACCCTGTAGGTGCGGTCTGCGAAATTGACGTTTTTCCTGGTGATACTTTGAAGCTAAAAGTATCGCCTGAAGCGGCCGAACCAGAGATATCGATAGTGAAACCATCAAAGGTCAAGGCAGAGCCGGAGAGGGTTGAACTTGCCGAGGTACCGTCCGAGCGGGTAACGCTCCAGGATGTCCCGTTGTACTGCAGCGAGTACGTGTCGTTCAAATATGCAGAAGTCAATTCGGCAGCAGAAGTATTATTGGCGCTTTTCAATGTGACAGAAGAACCAACACCAAAGAAGTCTCCTCCCTGCACATTGTTTAAGTCGAACCCGAGTTTATGCTGCTGATTGAAAGCATCGGCAAATGACAGCGCCATCTGCCCTAACTGGTTACGAGCGCTATCCAGCGTACTGGTGCGGAAATTTAATAAACCGCCAAGAGAGCCGCCTGTGATCGCGCTCTCCTTCACTTCGCTTAAGCCAGCAATCGTATCATTATAAGAAACGGTTGTGCGGGTAGGATCAGTGCTGGATGGCGTAGCGGCAAGTGTGTTGAAATTTTTTCCCTGTACCAGCGTCAGGCCATTCTTCAGCGAGATGTTGTAAACGTCGCCGTCCTGAACCGCAACATCGATACCGACCAACTTGTTCAAGTCATTGACCAGATTATCGCGCTGATCCAGCAGATCATTGGGCGAAGCACCATTATTAGCGCCTTTCAGACGGACGATTTGATCGTTGATATCGGCAATCTGCTTGGCGTAGGTGTTGATTTGCGAAACGGTGACGGAAATCTCGCCGTTAATATTAGTATCCATATCACGCAGATACTGATCGGTAATCTTGAACTGGTTAACCAAAGCGCTAGCCTTGCCGAGTACGGTTTGGCGTACTGACGAATCGCTAGAGTTACTGGTCAGGTTCTGTAAATTTTTGAAGAAATCCTGAATGTTGGTAGACAAGCTGGATGAGCTGCTCGACAACAGGTTATCGATCTTGGAAATCTGCTCGTAATAGGCAGCAGTAGAACTGCTGGTTGTCTGCGCCGAACGTAATTGTTTGGAAACAAAGTCGTTATAATCACGATTGATACTGACAACGGTAACACCATTACCAATATAACCGGCGGAAACATTGGTGCCGTTGTTCTGTGCCAACAGTGCATTTTGACGGCTATACCCTGCAACAGCCTGATTACTGATATTGTTACTGACAGTGCTCAGCGCTGCTTGTGCAGCACTCAAACCACTCATTCCGGTATTAATCAAATTGGACATGCTGGGTTCCTTTACTCTTACTCATGCGCAGACAGGGCACAATTCTATTGCCGGGCACAAAAAGATATCGTCGTTATAAATTAACTTGTATGACTATCGGCAGGCGGGCTGAAAACTTGAGAAAAATTAGAAAATCCCGCTCAGATCATGTGTATAAGCCTGAACGGCTTTTTCACCTGAATTTTTCATCTGCTGAATCATACTGACCAGTTTCTTCGCATAAGCTGGGTCCGTCGCATATCCAGCTTGCTGTAATGCTACTGCCGCTTGTTCTGCTGTTGCTGCTGAGGATACGGCGGCATAGCGGGGATTCTGCGTTAGCAATTTAGCGTAATCGTTCAGCGCTTCCAGATAGGAGCCATATACCCGGAAAGCCGCAGTCACTTTTTTGGCCACACCTTGCTCATACTCTGTCGTGGTAATTTCTGTTACCGGACCATCCCAGCTACTGCCGGCTTTAATACCAAAAATATTATGGCTGCGCCGGCCATCAGAGGTCGGGATCTCATGCTGCCCCCAACCCGACTCCAGGGCGGCTTGCGCCATAATCAGATGATGAGGAATACCACTTTGCTGGCTAACCAACATAGCCGGTGTAGACAAGCGGGAGATAAAGTCGGAGCTACTCATCGGCAACGGTGATGATTTTTCTGGTAGCTTAGGCATTGCCTTACGCACCATCTGTTCCATTACCAACGAAGGCATTTCTCGAGCTAATTGGCTATCGGGCTTGAACGGTGTTGGCGACGCGGCTTGTTCAGTTCCGGCAATCCCCTGCCCCATCATCTGTTTTTCAATCAAGGAAGCCAGACCGACTCCCTTGCCCGACGACATCTGCTGCGCAAGCTGTTGGTCATACATTGATGTAAGCATACGTGTTTGATCACTACTGAAAATGCCATCTTTTGGCAGCGTATCACGCATACTTTTCATCATCATTTGTACGAAGACGCCTTCCAGCTGTTTAGCAACAGCACGAATCCCTTCCCGGCCCTGGGGATGATTCGACACATCGCGCTTCAGTGAGTTAAGCGACTGTGTTTCATAAGCCGGGTTGTTAAACGCCTTCATCTCTCTCATTAGATAATTTCCAGCTTCGCTCGCAAGCAACCAGCACTTTCCATCGCCTGAAGAATCGACATCAAATCCATCGGCGTGGCCCCAAGTGAGTTCAACGCTCTGACTACGCTGTTGAGGTTGGCGCTTGAATTTACACGCTGCAATGCGCCTCCTTCCTGGCGCATAGAAATTTCCGTTTGCGGCGTGACCACGGTTTGTCCACCCGCCAACGGTGTATTCGGTTGGCTAACCACGTTCTGCTGATTAATCGTAACGGACAGGTTACCTTGTGCAACAGCGCAGTTTTCCAACTGGACATTACGGTTCATCACGACAGAACCTGTGCGCGAGTTAATGATGACTTTGGCATCCAAAGTGCCGACATTGACTTCAATATTCTGCATATCCGCCAGAAACCGGACCTGAGAACTGTTACCCGCCGGCACAACAACCCGGATGGTCCGGGAATCCAGCGGCGCGGCAGAACCACCGCGACCGAAACGGTTAATCGCATCGCTAATGCTTTGCGCCATCGTGAAATCGTCTTGATTCAGTTGCAGCATAATCGTATTGCCGGTCCCAAAAGTATTCGGTAGCTCACGCTCAACAATCGCACCGCCGCTAATACGACCACCCGAGACTTGGTTAACCTGCACGCTGCTGCCGCCGGCAGAGGCACCCGCCCCGCCAATCAGGACGTTTCCCTGTGCGATAGCATAGATCTGATTATCCACGCCTTTCAGCGGCGTCATCAACAAGGTACCGCCCCTCAGGCTTTTAGCGTTCCCCATAGAGGACACAACCACATCGACCGCCTGTCCGGAACGGGCGAATGGCGGCAATTTAGCCGTCACCATAACCGCGGCTACGTTTTTCAACTGCATATTGGTGCCGGCGGGAACGGTAATCCCCAATTGGGACAGCATGTTATTCAAACTTTGAGTGGTGAACGGGGTCTGCGTGGTCTGGTCGCCCGTACCATCCAGTCCTACAACCAGACCATAGCCAATAAGCGCGTTATCACGCACGCCCTGAATAGTCACCAGATCGCGGATACGCTCGGCTGATGCCGGCGGAACCGCCATAACCAGCAGAGCAAGAAAAACGGTAAAAACTGAAGTGATCCGCATTATGTGCCTCATCAATTTAGAACGGCGAAACATTAAGGAAGAAGCGCTGCAGCCAACCCATGGTCTGTGCTTCGTTAATGTAGCCATTACCCACATATTCCATACGCGCGTCCGCCACTTGCGTTGACGGCACGGTATTGCTGCCGCTGATAGTTCTTGGGTTTACCACCCCAGAGAAGCGAATAAACTCAGTTCCCTGATTCACTGCAATTTGTTTTTCACCCACAACGTGCAAATTACCGTTTGTCAGCACTTGGTCCACCGTAACCGTAATTGTACCGGTGAACGTGTTGTTCGCATTAGCGCCGCCTTTTCCGGTAAAATCATCTTTTCCGGTAGCATTAAATGCTGCCCGGTTGTTACCTAATG
Source organism: Dickeya sp. ws52 (assembly GCF_007210685.1). Taxonomy (NCBI): domain Bacteria; kingdom Pseudomonadati; phylum Pseudomonadota; class Gammaproteobacteria; order Enterobacterales; family Pectobacteriaceae; genus Dickeya; species Dickeya sp. ws52. The sequence goes on along the minus strand of NZ_SZVX01000005.1, from coordinate 45,951 downwards.
GGCCTTCCAACAAGCGCGGCGTTGCGGTCATCCCAAATGAGCCGGACGCATCACGGCTGGCATTTGCCGATGAATTCTTGCTGGCACTGACGTTTTCCTGCAGCACGATAGTCAGCGTATCCCCTACGTTCCTTGGACGACGATCCTCAAACATCGGCTGATATCCGTAGTTCATCGCTTGCCCGGTCTGGAAAATGGAACCGTTGGGAATGGCCTGTAAAGGCGGGGCTGGTTGGGCTGTCGTTGCTCCCGTCACCACCTTGTCATGAGGTACATAGGCGCAACCGGACAGTGTTAACATCATCACGTATGCCAGCAACCGGAGCCGACATGGCTGCAATGCTGCAACCGACTTCGTATTCATCATCACTACGGATATCGCCTTACTTTCAGTAACCTATCTACACATTGAATCAAGGTGGCGACTTCACCTATTTGCATAAAAACCGCAAATCAGTAAAACGCCACCCTCGCTTAACAAGCGCGCCCAGAAGAGATTACAACTGGGTCAGTTTTTGCAGCATCTGGTCCGTAGACGAGATAGCCTTACTGTTGATTTCATACGCACGCTGAGTCTGAATCATCGAGACCAGCTCTTCAGCAACGTTCACGTTCGACGTTTCAACGAATTTCTGATAAATCAGCCCGGCGCCATTCAGACCTGGCGTACTTTGGGTAGGTGCACCAGAACTGGCCGTCTCCGCGTACAGGTTTTCCCCGAGATTCTCAAGCCCAGCTTCGTTGATAAACATCGCCAGGTTAAGTTGACCGATCTGAACCGGCGCAGCCTGACCTTGCTGAGTAACGGTCACCACCCCGTCACGCCCTACCGTCAGATTACTGGAGTTCGCAGGGATAGTGATAACCGGCTGTACCTGAAAACCGCTTGATGTTACCAACTGACCGTTAGAATCCTGCTGGAAAGAACCATCGCGGGTATAAGCGGTCGTACCATCAGGCATCAATACCTGGAAGAAACCCGCACCTTTTATCGCCAAATCTTTGACGTTACCGGTTTCGGAAAAAGAGCCTTGCGTATGAATGCGCTCGGTTGCCACCGGGCGTACCCCTGTCCCCAATTGCAAACCTGACGGCAACGTCGTCTGTTCTGATGATTGTGCTCCCGGCTGACGCACGGTTTGATACATCAGATCTTCAAATACAGCACGCTGACGTTTAAAACCATTGGTACTGACGTTCGCCAGGTTGTTGGATATCACATCCATATTGGTTTGCTGGGCATTCAAACCGGTTTTGGCAATCCATAAAGAACGGATCATCGAGTCACTCCTGTGCGCAAAGGCACTTAATTCATTGCAAGTATCTGATTAGCGCGCTGCGTGTTGTCATCAACGTTGCTAATCACTTTCATCTGCATCTCAAAACGGCGCGAGTTGGAAATCATCTCCACCATCGACTCAACCGTATTGACGTTACTGCCTTCCAACACACCCGGCATTACCCTGACCGTGGCATCATTCTGCAATACCGCACCACGTTGCTGCTGCGCCGCAGGGGAAACACGGAAAAAACCGTCGTCACCACGAGTGACTTCGTTCGCCGTAGCCTTGACCAGTTTTAAACGCCCAATTTGGGTAACAGTATTTGCTGCATCACTGGGATTTAACGCATTAATAGTACCATCAGGACCGATGGTGAGCTGTGTCTGAGGCGGAACCTCTATCGGGCCGCCATCGCCCATCACCAGTCGCCCCTGAACGGCCAACTGCCCGTTGGAATTGATTTCCATATTACCGTTACGGGTATAAGCCTCACTACCATCCGCTGCTCGAACAGCCAGCCAGCCATCCTGAGAAAGCGCAACGTCCATCGAGCGACCGGTGTAATCCATTGAACCAGGGGTGGTATCCACCCCCGGCGTCGACGAAATAACCAGCGTGCGCGTCTCATTAGTGACGCCCTGGATTGGCACAGCACGCATCGCAGCCAGTTGTGCGCGGAAGCCCGGCGTAGAGGCGTTAGCCATGTTATGCGACGTAACGGCCTGTTGTTCCAGCGTCTGACTTGCCGCGCCCATCGCTGTATAGATAGCGTGATCCATGCAATATCCTCGTTATGATAATTAACGCAGGTTAACCAAGGTATTAAGGATCTGATCCTGTGTTTTGATGGTCTGAGCGTTCGACTGATAGTTACGCTGAGCAACGATCATGTTGACCAGTTCCTTACTCATATCGACGTTGGAACTTTCCGTTGCCTTGCCCACCAGATTCCCGAAGTTACCAGTACCCGCTGACCCCACCACCGCCTGACCAGAGTTGTTGGTTGCGGCCCACACGTTATCGCCTTGCGGAGAAAGCCCTTCCGGGTTAGCAAAGTTAGCCAGCACAATCTGTCCCAGAAGCTGGGTTCTCTTGTTGGAATAGGAACCAATAACGCTGCCGTCGTTGCTGATGCTGTAGCCCGTCAATTCACCAGGTTCATAGCCATCTTGAGTCGGTGTCTTGGTGCTGTTTGAACCGCTGTTCTGTTGTACAGAACCGGTGAACGCCAGGGTAAATGTGCTTGCAGCAGAACCGTTCAGAGACGCCATGCTGAGAGTCACTGGCGTAACGGCAGTTGCAGGCGGTGTAGGGACCAATGCGCCACTGGTATCAAACGTCAATCTGGTCGGCCCCTGGAAGCCTGCACCAGTAATACTGGTGTCCTGTGCATAGACATCCCAGTTATTGGCTGCGGTTTTCACAAAATACAACGCAAAGTTATGTGCGTTACCCAAACTATCGTAGGTCGTGATGGAACCTTTATAGTTGGATGTATTGGTCGGGTCGGTAGCGTTCCAGGTATTTGTGCTGTCCGACGAGTTCAGGTTGGCGATGATCGACGCAATATTGGTCGCCTTGGCCGACATGGTGTTTTCTGGAATGCTCAAACCCACCGGATCCGCACCCGATTGAATCGCTGGTGGCGTCCCAGTAGCTGGGAAGCCAGTCAGTTGCAAGCCCTGCGCATTAACGATATTGCGGCTGCTATCTAACGTGAATTGACCATTACGGCTGTAAACCACACTACCGTTGCCATTCAGCAGACGATAAAAACCGCTACCGTTAATAGCGACATCCAATGCACGAGATGTACTGTTAATTGAACCGTTAGTGAAATCCTGCAATACGGATGCAACACGAGTACCCAAACCGACGTTGGAACCGGCATACATATCAGCAAAAGAGATATTGCTGGCCTTAAAACCAACAGTAGCGGAGTTGGCAATGTTGTTACCAATCACGTCCAGATTGTTAGAGGCAGCGTTTAACCCACTGACCGCCTGAGAAAAGCTCATAGTGCTCTCCTGAATATTGATGAACTGTTATTCACTAAAAAGTGACGCGCGTTATATCCGTAACTGCTACAAAATCTGGCGTACGTTATCCAGCGTGGACTGCCCACTCAGCCCCAGATCCAGCAATGCTCCGCTGCTGTTGGTGACCACACCGTTTACGTACGCATAGTTCAGAGCCTGAACCACCTGCTGAGTGCCGTTCGAGGTAGCGGAAACTGAAATCGTATAGGAGCCATCCGGCGCAGTCGTACCATCGGTGGCTTTCCCATCCCAAGAGAATGCATGTACCCCTGCTCTAAGCGACCCCAGATCCATTGTGTTAACAACTTTGCCGGAACTGTCGGTAATATTGACGGTGACATTCTCAGCAGAATTCTCCAGTTCAACGCCGAACGGTGTCGTCGTTCCTTTACCCACCAGTACGGTTGAACCGGGCACCAGCACGCCATGACCGATTAATGAAGCCGCCTGAACGGATTGATTACTGTTGATTTGAGTAGAGATAGAACCGAGAGTCGTATTCAGCTTCTCGATACCGCTTACCGTATTTAGCTGTGCCAACTGCGAAACCAGTTGGTTGTTATCCATAGGATTGGTCGGATCCTGATTTTTCAACTGCGCAACCAGCAGCGTCAGAAAGCTATTCTGTAGATCAGCACTGCTATTACCGCTGATAGATGAGGATGCCGATGTAGACGATGTGCCTTGGACGTTACTGACAGAAGAAGTGGTAGCCATGAATCCTCCAGATTACTGACCGATAGTTAACGTCTTCAGCATCATCGATTTTGTGGTATTCAATACTTCCACGTTCGCCTGATAGCTTCTGGACGCCGAAATGGTGTTGACCATCTCATTGACAGGATCCACATTTGGCATGCGGACATAGCCTTTGGCATCGGCCAGAGGGTTACCCGGCTGATAGACCAGTTTTTCGGGAGAAGGATCTTCGACGACCTTCGCAACCTTCACTCCCCCCGTCGCCTGCCCTGGAGCGGCATCGACCTCAAAAACTACCTGTTTAGCACGATAGGGCTGACCATCTGGACCAGCGACGCTATCTGCGTTAGCCAAATTACTGGCGCTGACGTTAAGGCGCTGAGACTGAGCTGAAAGCGCCGAACCGGAAATATCAAAAATATTAAGTAACGACATGAGACATCAACCTTATATCCGCCGCCAATCCTGTTATGATGATCCAGACTGAAGTACCGACATCATCCCTTTTATCTGCCCATTGATGAGCGTCAGGCTACCCTGATACTTGAGGCTATTATCCGCAAAGTTGGTGCGTTCGCGATCCATGTCGACAGTATTGCCATCAAGAGCGGGTTGAGTAGGGACGCGGTAGAGCAGATCGAGTGCTGGCGGCTGTGCCGTCTGTGCCGGAATATGGCGTGAAGATGTCAAACTCAACGAGACGGATTGACCGTCGACGCGCCCTTTCTCCATGACCTTGTTCAGTTCGCTGGCAAAATCAATATCACGCGCTTGATACCCTGGAGTATCCGCGTTAGCGATATTTGCAGCCAGAATCTCCTGACGCTGAGCACGGAGATTCAACGCCTCTTGCTGAAACCGTAGCGCAGCATCTAATTTGTCGAGCATGCTCCCTCCGCAATTTAAACTTTAGTCTGCGTAGGATAATTCTCATCCTGCTAAAATCATCGAAAGAATAGGCATAAAATGAAGCGCTATTTATTGCCTTAACTGTAAGCAAGTGCCGCTACACTGGTAGCGTAAAATTAATTGGGTTTAAGAGAGCACAGGACGGATGCCAGATATCAGAAAATACATACAGTTATCGCTTTTATGCATACTGTTTGCACCGGTACTGGTGAATGCTGCCGATCTCGCATCACAATTATCCCGTTTCTTTGCGAATAATTTCAAAGGCTCATCGAATACAGTCAACGTCGTAGTAAAAACACCTGAAGCCCAATGGCCTGTTTGCGATAACCCACAGATTTCGCTACCGGGAAATGCAAGGATGTGGGGCAATCTTTCGGTTTCCGTTAGTTGCAATCAGGATCGGCGTTTTATTCAGGTTGAGGTGCAGGTCACAGGAAGTTATGTCGTTGCGGCAGCGCCGGTGAGCCGGGGATCAGAACTGGCAGCCGGAGACATTCGCACCGTACGTGGTAGAATAGACCAACTTCCTCCTAGAGCGCTTTTCACACCGGAAGAAGCTCAGGGCGCCATAGCTTTGCGGGATATCGCACCGGGGCAGGCGATTACACAGGTTATGATAAGAAAACCCTGGGTTATTCGTGCCGGCCAAAATGTACAGATTCTCGCGCAGGGAGAAGGGTTTAGCGTTCGTAGCGAAGGTAAGGCCATGAATAATGCGGCCTCAGGACAGCCAGCGAGAGCTCGCACGGCTTCTGGACAGGTTGTATCCGGTATTGCCAGCGGTGATGGGATTATTCTGATCTCACAATAATTTGCTAAAGTAACGCTCATTGCTGCCGATATGATATACATCGCCGCTGATGATAATGTTGGTCAAACAAGTACCACCTGAGAGAACAAACGGCTATCTCATTAATTATCATCGTTATATACCCTTATGACATGAGCACACTACCATGAGCATTGATCGGACCCAGTCAGTCAAACCGGTAAGCCAGGTTCAACCCCGGGATACCGGCGACGTAGCAAAATTAAAGCGTAAAGAAGAAACCGGGCAACAGAGCTCAGTAACGGGTACTCAGGTTAAACTGAGCGACGCGCAGTCCAAGCTGATGCAGCCATCTTCGCAAGATATTGATATGCAGCGTGTAGAGACGCTGAAACAGGCTATTCGTGACGGTTCATTAAAAATGAACGTCGGTAAAATTGCTGATGCATTAATCAAAAATGCTCAGGACTTAATTGCAGACGAGTAACACAATGGAAAGACTTGTAAAGCTACTGGAACAACTTCTGCTCAATATGCGTGAGCTTGAAGCTGTATTGTCGGATGAGCAATCATTGCTCTGTGCCGGTCATGTTGATGGGCCAGCGCTACAAGTTATTACCGATAAAAAGAGTTCTCTGCTCGCCACCATCCAACATCTGGATAAAATTCGGCTTCAGGGCGAGTCGGCGTTACGAGTACAGGCACCTTATGCTGTTCATGCTGCTGCCGCTCAAATCTGGCAACAGGTTACAAAATTAAGCGAAGCGTTGCGTGATAAAAATCAGCATAACGGCCTGTTACTTGGTTATCACCTCGAGCATAACGAAAAAGCACTCGAGGTACTGAAGCCTCTCCATGCGCAATCACTGTACGGGCCAGATGGTCAGTCACGGCGCAACTCGATTTCCGCTCGCCGAATCAGCATCTGATTCTTCTTTTGACTTACTCAAGCGCGATGTCATCAAGGCTCACATAGTTTGTTTCTATTGAACTACTTATAGTTTACAGCAATTTCGTTAGATACGACCTCTACCGAGGTAGCCATCCGCCCAGAGCCGGGTACGTAAAATACCATTCTAAACTCACTGTTAGCAGGGACGCCTTGCAATCCATAGGTTTGCCCGCTGGCACCGTCCAGATTGACGCAGCGGTTAGCCGCACAGAGTTTGACGGCTAAATCGACCGGTGCTGGCGATTTCAGTTGATATCGCCAGTAGATGACGGTAACGGATTGGGCCGTCGTGATGCCGAATCCAGAAGGGGGAAGCAGAGCGGGAGAAGATGCCAGCATCCCTTTGTAATCAAATGATGGCCCAGAGAGATTAGCATTCCACCCCCCTTGCTGGGCATAGAGCCTGGGCGACAGCATTGCTACTGCCGCCCCACAAAGCACGACCATCATCATTTTATTCATCGAGGCAGTTCACCACCAATCATCGACGTCATTCTGATTTGACGGCTGTCGCTAATCTCAAGGTTAGACAATACGGCAATTTGAGGAAGACTACGACGCAGGAAACGTGACAACAATCCGCGCAACGCATGGTTAACCAGCAACACTGGAGGCGCACCCAATGCTTCCTGATGTTGCAATGCCTGCCGAGCCTGGTCCAACAATCTGTCGCTTAATCCCGGTTCCAAACCACCGCCGCCCTGAAGTGCTTGCAACAGTAGACGCTCCAGAGCACCATCAAGTCCGATAACCTGAAGCTCTGTATCCCCTGGGAACCATTGCTGGGTAATAGCACGGCCAAGGGCAATACGCACGGCTGTCGTCAATTCATTTGGGTCCGTCTGTACTGCCGCATGTTCGGCCAATGTTTCGATAACTGTACGCATATCCCGAATCGAAACTTGTTCGCTTAACAAATTCTGCAGAACCTTGTGTAACGTTGTTAACGTCACTACACTCGGAATGAAATCCTCGGTCAGCTTCGGCATTTCCTGAGATACGCGATCCATCAGTTGCTGTGCTTCCTGCCGCCCAAATAACTCACTGGCATGCAAGCTGAGCAAATGATTCAGATGGGTCGCCACAACTGTACTGGCCTCGACTACAGTATATCCTTGCGTTTGCGCCTGTTCTTTAAGCGCACTTTCTATCCAGATTGCTGGTAGACCAAAAGCGGGATCTTTAGTTAAATCACCTGGCAAAGTACCTACCGCGTTTCCCGGATTAATCGCCATCCAGCGTCCTGGGTGAGCCTCGCCGTTACCAATCTCAACACCTTTCATCAAAATACGATAACTGGCCGGCTGTAAATCCAGGTTATCCCGAATATGGACGACAGGCGGCAGGAACCCCATTTCCTGGGCAAATTTCTTTCGAATACTACGGATACGTCCGAGCAACTCGCCATTTTGCTGAAAATCAACCATAGGAATCAGGCGATACCCGACTTCCATCCCAAGCGGATCTTCTAGCTGCACATCAGACCAACTGGCCTCGATCACCTGTGGTGCCGTTGGGGTAGCGGTTGCAGCCTCAGTCGCAGCAAATGCAGCTTTGCTTTCCTCTCCTTTCCTCATCCACCATGCCAACCCTAACAGGGCAGCAGTAAAAAGGAGGAAAACAAGGTTAGGCATACCAGGCACAAGGCCGATAAGCCCCAAGACTGCCGCGCTTAAAATCATGACCCGCGGGTTATTAAACAGCTGGGTGACCATCTGCTGGCCAACGTCTTGATCCGTGCTGACTCGGGTCACAATCACACCAGCGGCAGTCGAAATCACCAACGCCGGAATTTGCGCCACCAGACCATCACCGATGGTCAACAGCGTATAGTTTTCGACGGCCTGCCCTAACACCATGTCATGCTGAACCACACCGACTAGCAAGCCGCCGATGATATTAATGGCCATGATCATCAGGCCGGCGACAGCATCACCACGAACAAATTTACTCGCACCATCCATCGACCCATAGAAATCCGCTTCCTGAGTCACTTCCGAACGCCGTTTCTTAGCTTCATCCTCACCAATTAACCCAGCGTTCAGGTCGGCATCAATTGCCATTTGTTTGCCAGGCATACCATCCAGTGTAAAGCGTGCTCCAACCTCAGCAATACGACCGGCCCCCTTCGTGATAACCATGAAGTTAATCAGTACCAGGATAATGAATACGACGATACCGATGGCAAAATTACCGCCCACCAGGAAGTGCCCGAACGCTTCAACCACTCGCCCAGCCGCGCCTGCGCCAGTATGTCCTTCCATCAGAATGATACGTGTCGATGCTACGTTGAGTGACAAACGCAACAGCGTAGAAAACAACAGAATGGTAGGAAATGCGGCAAAATCGAGTGTGCGCTGGGTAAACATGGCGACCAGCAGTACCATAATCGACAGCGCAATATTAAATGTGAACAGCAAGTCCAGAATAAACGGCGGCAGCGGCAGAACCATCATCGACAAGATGAGTAATATAAGAACAGGTCCCGCCAGAATCTGCCATTGTGAACCTTTCATATTGCCGGGTAGGCGAAGCAAAGAGGCCAGGTTAGCCATCGGTTGTTTTCTCTTTAGCAAAATCCAGTGCATCCGGCACAGGTAAGTTTTTAGGTTTACGCGGAATCAATCCGCCTTCACGTTTCCAGCGTTTAAGCTGATAGACCCACGAAAGCACTTCAGCAACAGCGGCATATAATCCGGCAGGAATCTGCTGCCCAATCTCAGTATGGCGATACAACGCTCGAGCCAGAGGCGGCGCCTCCAAAATTGGGACGCGGTTCTCTGCACCCAACTCACGAATACGCTGAGCAATCCTATCTGCACCTTTAGCCAATACCTTGGGTGCATTCATTTTCTTTTCATCATACTTCAACGCAACGGCATAATGAGTCGGGTTGGTGACGATAACATCGGCTTTCGGCACGTCAGCCATCATTCGGCGTTGGGCCATGGCCCGCTGTTGCTGCCGGATACGACCTTTAATGTGAGGATCGCCTTCGTGCTCTTTGTATTCGTCACGGATTTCCTGTTTGCTCATCCGTAGCCGTTTAATATGGCTCCATATTTGCCATGCCACGTCGAAAGCGACCATGGGGAAAAGCCCCATGATTACCCAAAAACAACATAGAAAAGCAATATTTAACGCATCCTTTAGCGCGATCCCCATGGGCTCAGAGACAAGATGCAGCATGCTATTCCAGTTATGCAAAAGAAACCAATACGTAATACAACCAACGATGACGGCCTTTAGGATAGCTTTAAATAACTCGGCCAGTACATGGGTTGAAAACATACGTTTCAAGCCAGATAACGGATTCAACTTGCCAAAATCGAAGCTAATCGCTTTAGTGCTAAAAATCAGGCCGCCCAGCAGTACCGGCGCGGCCAGAGCAACCAGTACCAATCCGAATAAGATAGGCACAATCGCCAGCATTGCTTGCTTAAGCAATGCACCGACATGAGAAATGAACAATCGCTCATCACTGATGAGGTTATGGTCAAAGATCAGTCCTTTGGCCATCATGTCAGTCAGTTTTCCAGCCATGCTGGAACCGTAACCCCATAAAATAGCCAGACCGGCAATCAGCATGAATACCGATGTCAACTCCTTCGATCGGGGTATCTGACCTTCTTCTCGGGCTTTTTCTGTTCGTTGGGGGGTGGGAGCTTCTGTTTTCTCCAGATCGCTATCATCTGCCACTAGAGCCGCTCCTGTTAATGCTCGCTGACATAAAGTTATACACCGCTAGCATGACAAAATCCGGCAAAGCATTATGGGGAGAACAAAGAAGAAAATAAGCGGCTATTTATTTTATTGGATAATACAAGAGACAGGAATTTACGATCGGGACATGCCCGATCGTAAACATCCACATACTTTACGCCACGATGCCCATTCATACCGAGGATGTAATGGGTGTCGAGGTGAAATCAAAAACCCAGGCTATCCAACAGATCATCAACCTGATCCTGGTTGGAAACAATACCTGCAGCGGTTTTATCAACCTGAGGCCCGTTGAGCAGACCTTCATTCGCACGACGCGTTTCCGATGGTTTCTCAGGAATATTTTCCAACAAGACCATCAGCAACTGTTTCTCGATTTCCTGAACAACATCCATCATGCGTTTGATTACTTGCCCGGTTAAATCCTGGAAGTCCTGAGCCATCATGATTTCCAGTAACTGAGCATTAGTAAACGCGGTATGATCCGGGACCGACTCAAGATAGTTACGAGTATCAGTAACTAGCTCGCGGGCCTCCGAAAGTTCTATCGGATTCTCAAACCACTGATCCCAACGGGTTTTCAGTGCTTTGGACTCTTCTTCCAGTTGGTTCTGACGAGGTTGGGCTGCTTCAACACAACTCAATGCACGCTCTGCCGCCTGTGCAGTCATCTGAACAACATAATCAAGACGATCACGAGCATCGGGAATTGCTTCGGCTGCTTCAGTGATCGCCTGATCTAAACCAAGCTCTTTCAGGCTGTCACGCAGCATGCGTGTCAATTGCCCGATACGAGAAATAATCTCTGTGGCAGACGCATGATCGTTAATGGGCATCGGATGTGGATTCATGGCATCTCCTTACATACCAAGCTTTTCGAAAATCTTACTCAGCTTTTCTTCAAGCGTAGCGGCAGTAAACGGTTTAACAACATAACCACTGGCACCAGCCTGTGCTGCAGCAATAATATTCTCTTTCTTTGCTTCAGCGGTTACCATCAGTACTGGGAGCTTGGAAAGCGAGCCGTCGGCGCGGATAGCCTGTAACAGTTCCAGTCCGTCCATATTCGGCATGTTCCAGTCAGAAATGACGAAATCGAAACCACCGGAACGAAGCTTGTTCAGGGCATCTGCACCATCTTCCGCTTCTTCCACATTATTGAAGCCCAGCTCTTTTAGTAGATTTCGAACAATACGACGCATTGTCGAAAAGTCATCCACTACTAAAAATCTGAGTTCTTTATCAGCCATACCTACTCCTAATATTATTGCTCACCCCGGAGCTGCTATATACGTAATGCCTGTCCGGCAGAAACTTGTGCCAGCATCCGCTGACTCACCTGGTGCAAATCCACCACCTCATCGACACCACCGAGTGCTATAGCCTCTCGAGGCATACCGAATACAACACAGCTGGCTTCATTTTGCGCGATCGTATACGCTCCCGCTTTATGAAGCTCCAGCATTCCCGCTGCACCATCATTCCCCATGCCAGTTAGGATTACTCCTACTGCATTTCGTCCGGCGTACTGTGCAACAGAGTGGAACAGTACGTCAACAGAAGGACGATGACGATTTACCGGCGGACCATCATGTAATTTAACCTGATAGTTCGCCCCACTACGCGCAAGTTCAAGATGACGGGCACCCGGTGCAATATAGGCATGACCAGGCAGAACACGCTCACCATCTTCGGCTTCCTTCACTGTAATTTGACACAGTTTATTCAAACGCTCAGCAAAAGACTTAGTGAATCCCGGTGGCATATGCTGAGTAATCAGCAATGCCGGACTTGTCGGCGGCAATGGCTGTAAGACATGTCTGATCGCCTCGGTTCCGCCTGTCGACGCACCAATCGCGATCAGCTTTTCACTACTCAGCAGCGGCATACTGGGAATCAGCACGGTAGGTGCCGGTCCTGAACTGCGCTGAGGCAAACGCGCTTTGGCAGCCATGCGGATTTTTTCCGCAATCAGCTCACTGTATGCCAACATACCTTCACGAATACCCAACTGAGGCTTAGTAACAAAATCGATCGCCCCAAGCTCAAGCGCCCGTAAAGTGATTTCCGAACCTTTCCCCGTCAATGAAGACACCATCACCACAGGCATCGGGCGAAGGCGCATCAACTTTTCAAGAAAATCAAGGCCATCCATACGAGGCATTTCGACATCAAGCGTCAACACCTGCGGGTTGAACTTCTTGATTAAATCACGTGCCACCAATGGATCAGGTGCCGTTGCAACCACTTCCATATCGGGATGACTATTAATGATTTCGGTCATGATCTGCCGCATTAACGCAGAATCATCAACACATAATACTTTTATTTTGCTCATTATCTTTCCTTAGCCAGCCCATAAACAGTCTGTCCGCGCAGGTAGAATTCCCGACTGATCTGACTGAAGTTCTCTGAATGTCCGGCAAACAATAATCCGCCGGGTTTAAGCAGCGGAACAAAACGGCGTAAAATGCGCTCCTGGGTTTCTTTATCAAAGTAAATCATTACATTACGACAAAAAATCGCATCAAACGGTGCAGGTAAGGACCATTCCGGCGCCAACAAATTCACTTGTTGAAAATGAATCATACTTGCCAGATCCGGGCGTACCCGCACCAACCCACTGTGTGGTCCGGTTCCGCGTAAAAAGAAACGCTGCATCTGTTGTGGAGAAAGCGAACGCAGATCTTCCTGCCGGTAAATACCCGCAGATGCTTTCTCTAAAACCTGTGTATCAATATCACTGGCTACAATTTGGCAATTACTGGCACGATCTCCATAAACTTCCGCAAGGGTCATAGCCAGAGAATAAGGCTCCTCCCCGGTGGAAGCCGCGGTACACCAAATACTGTACCCACCCTGCCGCTTACGCGCATGGTCGGCGAGGATAGGAAAATGGTGCGCCTCGCGAAAAAATGCCGTTAGATTCGTCGTTAACGCATTAATAAATGCCTGCCATTCAGCACTGTTCTGATCTGACTCCAACAACGCAAGGTACTGACCAAAATCGTTGATTCCGAGCAAACGCAGCCGTCTAACCAAACGGTTGTAGACCATTTCACGCTTATGATCGGCCAGCACGATGCCGGCACGTTGATAGATGAGCTGACTGATTCGCCGGAAATGAACATCAGACAGCGGTAACCGTTCAACCATCTGACTCAAAATAGATGTAGAACCTGAACGATTTGGCGATGGTGTATTCTTCATATCTGACCGCCCGAAAATGGATAGATGATTTTATTGTTTTTCAATCAGACTTCCCATTATGACTATTACAGGTCTCATGCCTTATCTCCGGCTCTATCACATGAACCGGTACCCCCACAACATACCACTGGGAAACATGCCCTTATCAGCCGTTATCCAACGGATCAATGGCGGTAATCACGCGATGGTTTAAATTAGTGCATTCGGCATTGTTCATAATGAGGATTGTTCACAAAAAACTAATCCACTCCTCATTACCATATCCCCTTGAACATTATCATCGTTACCAGAAAAACCGGTTGATTGCGACAATCATCCTCAGAGGATCGAGAAAACACGCCTATGCTGTTGGCATTAGTTATATAAATCGGCCGCATTAAACCTTTCTTTAACTGAAGAAGCGCTATAACGGTAACAAAAATTAAAACTGCCACCTTTGTCTCAAAACCGCCACATCCTTGATGCCTCTCCGATACTATTAATGCACAGAATCCCTTAAATATATCTTAAGTAAACAACATTAAATATAGATCTTCTCTGCTGTTTTTCCCGTTATGTGACAGGATTTTTATTAGAAACACGAATGCAAGACGAAAAAATCACCAATTGAAAATTTATACTCAACATTGTTGCTCAGGATAAATTTTCATTGTTATTTAATATCAATCGGATGGGTCGATGCTCTGACCCATCCGATTCAGCGATTAAAAGGTTTCCCAGTTATCCGAGGTTTTGCTGGTTCTGGCCTTGTTCTCTTTATTCATAGCAACCGAAGTTGCAAGCAACGCTGGCTTTGCTGCACGTACCGGCGCAGCGACAGCGGCAGGGCGCGAGATCATTGATCTCTCTGATAAACGAAATACGGCCACTGCCTGATTCAATACCCGAACTTGTTCTTCAAGCGTGTTCGCCGCAGACGCGGACTCTTCAACCAACGCAGAGTTTTGCTGAGTAACGCGATCCATCTCAGTGACGGCCTGACCGACCTGATCGATGCCACGACTTTGCTCCTCAGATGCTGAGGCGATTTCTCCCATGATATCGGTAACACGTGTCACAGCACCCACGATCTCACCCATGGTTTCACCGGCACTCTCAACCAGCACCGAACCTTCTTGAACTCGATTTACCGAATCCTCAATCAAGGATTTGATTTCTTTCGCCGCCTGCGCACTACGCTGAGCCAGATTACGCACCTCTCCCGCGACAACAGCAAAACCGCGCCCCTGCTCACCTGCCCTGGCGGCTTCGACGGCGGCATTTAGCGCCAGAATATTTGTCTGGAATGCAATACCGTCAATCACACTGGTGATATCCGCAATTTTCTGCGAGCTTCCTGCAATGTTATGCATAGTTTTCACCACGTTATCGACTACTTTGCCGCCTTTTTGTGCAGTTTCGGAAGCACTTAGCGCCAGTTGGCTGGCCTGCCGGGCATTTTCGGCGTTCTGCTTCACTGTCGAAGTCAGTTGCTCCATGCTGGCCGCCGTTTCTTCAAGCGCCGCAGCCTGCTGCTCAGTTCGTGATGACAAGTCACTATTGCCTGCACTGATTTCCGACGCACCGGTATAAATGGCCTCAGAACTCTGCCTCACCGCACTGACCGTCGTAACAAATTCGGTCTGCATATGCCGTAAACTATCGGCCAGAATTCCCATTTCGTTGGTGCCATGAAAATCAATTCGCGTCGACAAATCCCCTTTCGCCATATGACGAATATGCTCAATAAGATTATGCAATGGCTGAACCAGGGAACGATTGATACCCAACCAAACGACCAGCGCCATAACCACAACCAATATAGCCACCGATATCAGCAACCATAATGCCGTCGAATAAGCTGAATTATTCTCTTCCACAGCATTGGCATAAACTTTGTCGTAGGAGTCTTTGTAAGAATAATAGGCCTTCTCAAACCTGTCCTGGAAACCTTGGGTTGGCTGATCAAAAAACTCTTTCAATTTACCGGTAGAGATAAAAACAATCAGCTCACTTAACGCACTGTTCAACGCTGTATAATTATCCTTTACCACTTGAGCGATGGCTGGGTCTTGCTGATCGGTATATGGGATTTTTTCATAGTTGGCAAAGTGGGTATTAGCAATAACCAGTTGTTTTTTCGCCAGCTCAATCAAGTCCTTAGCAGACACACCCCCAGTAACGCCACCGGATGCATCCATTGCATAACGCGTTCCTGCACGGTTCAACGTGTTACGCGTTTGCAATAAATAAGACCAGGTCGATTCCAGTTCCGATTTTTGCTGATTAATAATTCTTGTCGTCGTAAAGATATCTCTATCTGACTTTAGTGCATTAAAAAACAGCCCGCCGGAAATAACTTGAAGAGCAATGAATAGCCCAAGAATAATAACGAGTCCAGTAACAACTTTTACACGATTCAGCATATTAAGCCTTAATTACAACGATCACCGATGCTTTAGCATCTCTATAACTTATTCAATTCCAGAGAATGAGGGTACGAAATGATATGGGCCACCGAAGTGGCCCAATAGGGTTGTGTTATCAAACCTTCATGACACTATCAACTAGCGCCATTTCTTCGCTGCTGAGTAGCTTCTCAATATCAACCAGAATCAACATGCGCTCACCGAGAGAACCAAGTCCTGTAAGATATTCAGTTGACAGGGTAACCGCAAACTCCGGTGCAGGACGAATTTGATCGGCAGTCAAAGACAGCACATCAGACACACCGTCTACCACAATACCGACCACACGCTGACCAAGATTCAATACGATAACAACCGTATTATCATCATAATCGACTTCCTGCTGCATAAATTTAATGCGTAGATCGACGATCGGTACAATAACACCACGCAGATTGGTGACACCTTTAATAAACCCAGGGGTATTGGCAATACGGGTAACCTGATCGTAACCACGAATTTCCTGAACCTTCAAAATATCCACGCCGTACTCTTCATCACCCAGCGTGAAAATCAAAAATTCCTGACCTACTGTCTCGCCAGCTAGTTTTGTGACATTTGCAAGTCCAGTCATGTTTCTCACCTTTAATCTATAGCTGTAATTTGCTGTTAAGCTGCGGTCTCAACCACACGCTTTTCCCGATAAAGCGCCTGCAGCGCAGAAACATCCACAATCAGCGCTACGCTACCATCACCCAAAATAGTTGCGGCTGAAACGCCTGGCACCTTGCGGTAGTTGCTTTCCAGGTTTTTCACAACGACCTGATGCTGACCAATTAACTGGTCAACCAGCAAGGCATAGCGACGGCCAGCACTCTGCAGAATAACGACGATACCTTGAGTGGCATCCGTTTTTGCTCCGGCGACATCGAATACCTGATACAGCTCAACCAGTGGCAGATATTCACCACGAACCTGCAGCACGCGCTCCCCACCCGCCAGAGGATACAGATCCTCGGCCTGCGGCTGCGAGGACTCCATGACCGCGTTAAGCGGCAGGATAAACACTTCATTATTGACCTTGACCGACATCCCATCCAGGATCGCCAGCGTCAACGGTAGAAGAATACGGATGGTGGTTCCTTTCCCTTTCACGAAATGAATTTCAACATGCCCACCCATCTCCTGAATATTCCGTTTCACCACATCCATGCCAACGCCACGACCCGACACATCGGTCACTTTCTCAGCAGTAGAAAAGCCCGGAGCAAAAATCAGCATACCGACTTCTTCATCAGTCATGCTATCGCTTACCGCCATCCCCTGAGACAAGGCTTTAGCCAGGATACGTTCGCGATTCAGACCGGCACCGTCGTCAATCACTTCGATACAGATATTGCCGCCCTGATGTTCCGCCGACAACGTTAGGTTGCCCACGGCCGACTTGCCTGCTTCAATACGTTTTTCCGGTGACTCAATGCCATGATCGAGGCTATTACGCACAAGATGCGTCAATGGGTCAATAATGCGTTCGATAAGGCTCTTATCCAGCTCGGTTGAACTCCCCAATTGGGTCAGCTCAACCTCTTTACCCAATTTAGCAGCCAGGTCACGAACCAGACGTGGGAAACGGCTAAAGACATACTCCATCGGCATCATACGGATGGACATCACGGACTCTTGCAGGTCACGTGCGTTTCTCTCCAGTTGCCCCATGCTATTCAGCAGATCGCCATGTGCGACGGGGTCAAGAGCGCTGGAACGCTGCGCCAACATAGATTGGGTAATAACCAGCTCGCCGACCAAGTTAATAAGCTGGTCAACCTTTTCTACCGCTACGCGGATACTGGTGTCACCGGTTTTCTGCCTACCTTTCGCCGCCTCATTATTATTACCTCCGGCAGGTTTAGCCGCAGGTGCAGCGGCTGCAGGCTGCACTGGTGCCGGGGCAGGCGCGGGCTCAACCGGTTCGGCGACGACCTCCGCTGCAGGGGGAGCAACTTCCACCGGCGCGGCGCCAGAGGTCGATTTGAAGCTAATTTGATCCGGATCCAACACAAAACACAACACAGCGCTGATATCGTCCTCACTGGCTGATGTATCCAACGTGAGTTCGACGCTGTTGCTGGTTTGGACCGTGTCTTTTACCGTCCCCAGATTTCCCAGTTCTTCAAGTAACTGGGGAATATCCGATTCTTTCAGGTTGGTAAGAGCGATACGCAAGCCTGAATGATTGCCGGCAGAAGCGGAAACCGTTTTTTCAGCCTCTACCTTGTCAGGGGCGGATGCTCCGGCAGTACCATTTTCTTTGGACTCCAGAGCAAGCTGGCGCAGAGCCTGACAGATATACTTAAAGCTTTCGGCGTTGGGCTCCTGCGCGGTTTTGTAAGCATCCAACTGATCCTGCATGATATCTTTGGTTTCCAAAAACAGGTTGATAATATCGGTACTCAGGCGCATTTCACCGCGCCTGGCACCGTCCAACAGGTTTTCCAGTATATGCGTAGTTTCCTGTAATACAGTGAAACCGAACGTTCCCGCGCCCCCTTTAATCGAGTGAGCAGCGCGAAATATGGCATTCATCTGTTCCGCATCGGGTGCTAACGGATCAAGCTGCAATAAATGCTGCTCCATGTCCGCCAACAATTCATCTGCTTCATCAAAAAATGTTTGATAAAAAGCACTCATGTCCATGCTCACGTGGGTCACCTCTGCTGTGAATCGCGGCTTGTTGAAGAAGGTGTCGCCTGACTATCAGGTGCTGCTGGCAAAGCTGTTGTAGGCTGCCTGCGGCTTGTCGCCGATGAGCCATTCGCCCCCGACGCTGGCGCCGCTGTTGCGGGTGCCTGAACAGGAGCCACAGGTGAGCCAGATGCAGGCGTCCCATTGGTTTCAGGTTGTGATATAGCCGGGCCGTTACCGTTATCGACAGGTGCGGTAACTGGTTTGGCTTTATCCATCCCCATGTTCTGTAAATTCTCTATTTTATCAATGTTTACTGCACTGCTTTCAGCATTTTCACGCTCGATATTCTCCTGCGCCTGCTTATTAAGGACGACCAGACTGATACGCCGGTTAATTGCATCACTGCCCCCTTTTGCCTGCTTCAGATTCATCGTGTCGGCCATGCCGACAACGCGTAAAACTTTACCATCGGCCAACCCGCCCGCAATCAGCTCACGCCGGGATGCGTTAGCACGATCCGCCGATAGTTCCCAGTTACTATAGCCACGTTCTCCCATCGCATACTGCGCATCATCAGTATGGCCCGATAAACTGATCTTATTGGGAATATCATTCAAAATCGGGGCGATGGCTCGCAAAATATCACTCATGTAAGGCTCTACCTGAGCACTCCCCGTTTTAAACATCGGGCGATTGTTACTATCGATAATCTGAATTCGCAGCCCTTCATCGACCATTTCTATCAACAGATGCGGCCGCAACGCTCTAAGACGTGGGTCAGCCTCAATCAATTGATCAAGCCGCTCACGTAATTTATTGAGTTTAATTTCTTCCAGGCGCCCATCCATAGTATCAATCTGCCGCTTCACATCGCCTTCCTGTTGAGTGGGGTCTGAACCACCGCCTGGAATAGGATTAGAGGCATCACTCATTTTTGGGCCGGATGTAATGGCAATTTTCAGTGGTGTGCGGAAATATTCGGCAATCTGCGCCAACTGGGAAGGTGAAGAAATGGCAATCAGCCACATGACCAGAAAAAGCGCCATCATAGCGGTCATGAAGTCGGCATAAGCAATCTTCCATGAACCGCCATGATGCGCGGCATGTCCTGATTTACGTTTCTTGCGGATTATCGGATGCTGATGTTTCATGCGTCATTTTCCGATGCCTGCTGTGCCGGAGCCTTCACATTACGAATATGCTCTTCCATTTCAGTAAATGAAGGACGCACGGTTGAGTAAAGCGTTTTACGTCCGAATTCAACAGCAATCTGAGGTGCATAACCATTCAAACTGGATAGCAGCGTTACCTTAATGCACTGTAGAACTTTGATTTTCTCTGAATTTTTCTGGCGTAATAACGATGCCAAAGGTGAAACAAAACCATAAGCCAACAGAATACCGAGGAACGTCCCGACCATTGCATGGGCAATCATCATTCCCAGCTCGGCGGCCGGGCGATCAACAAACGCCAGTGAATGTACCACCCCCATGACCGCGGCAACGATACCGAATGCAGGTAAACCATCGCCCATCAGATTCAAACTGGTAGCCGGAACTTCAACCTCATGCTCAACGGTTTCGATCTCTTCATCCATCAGCGTTTCAATTTCAAACGCATTCATGTTTCCGCTGACCATCAGGCGCAAATAATCCGTAACGAACTCTACGATATAATCATCAGAAAGAATGCGAGGATAATTGGAAAAAATCTCACTCTCTTTCGGGTTGTCGATATCGAACTCTAAAGAAAGCATACCTTGCTGGCGAGATTTGGCCATCAACCGGAATAAAACGGCCATTAGGTCCATATATACAGCTTTGGTATATTTGGAGCCTTGAAATAACACGGGTAACGCTTTCAGCGTCGCTTTAATCGCTTTAGCATTGTTACCAACAATAAATGCCCCTACCGCCGCACCACCGATAATCAGCAGTTCCGAAGGCTGATACAACGCCCCCAACTCGCCACCAACGATAAGATAACCGCCAAGTATGGAGCCTATAGTGACAAGATAACCCAATATAACCAGCACAAGAATTCCTTATAGATAGTAAAAGGGTAGCGGAGAGGGTTATAAATGCAGTCTTACCAACGACTTATTTGGAGGGAATACTGCCATCGAGCAATGAACGCGCGATGACAGAACCACAAAATCGCCATCAGGCTCAGACTGCATGCTTAACCTGTTCGTCCAGCAGTTGAGGTATCATATCGGCAACACTCGGCGAAAGTTTACGTCTTTTTACTGCTCTGGAAGGTGGCTGGCATAAACTGCAGACAAAACTGTTTTTAGGCTGGTGTGCGTGGGTGATGAACATCCCCTTGCAGCAATTGCATGAAGACAACTGCAACATGCCGCTATCAACAAAGCGGACCAATGTCCAGGCGCGGGTCAACGCCAGTAAAGGAACATCGCTTTGAGGAGCACATTGTTCAAGGTAAAGGCGATACGCTTTGATAACCGCTTCAACACCACTGCATTGGCTATTCTTGAGCAAAAATAGATAGGCGTTATAGAACATGGAAGAGTGGATATTCTGCTCCCATGTCATAAACCAGTCAGTAGAAAACGGCAGCATGCCCTTAGGCGGAGGGCTACCTCTTAATTCTTTGTAGAGTTTGATCAAACGGCCGCGACTTAACTGGGTCTCGCTTTCAAGCATCTGAAGGCGTGCACCCAATGAAATGAGTTCCATCGCCAGCTGTATATCCTTAGCTTCCTGAACAATACTTTTCTCCGCCATCATTATGCCCTTTTCTTAGGCAAGCTATCTTCTTTTGAAGACAACTCTTGTAATAAATGACTCGACAACAATATACCGGTGTGAATTTGTTGCAAATCATCAACCCGGGATTCTTGTGTTAATAATTTAATCGTATTGTGATCATTGAAGCGGAAATGGCATATTAGTTGATTGGTTTCGGCCAGCTTTACCATCTGGGGTAAAGTCAGTTGCATCAAGGCATCAGCCATTTCTTCATTGATACCTAACCGGAACATCGCTGATGCTTTTTCGTCGTTGATTAATCGCTGAGCCAGTAACAAATAAGACAAATTGATGTCATAAATGTGTTTAAGCAATTCAGAGGTACCCATATTCCCATCCCGACAGACTATGTTTCAAAACATAAGTTAGGTGATAGACTGCTCACCCGCTAAACAATCACTCTCCATAGGTGGCATGAAAACTATCGGTGCCAGATAATTCTACTACTTTATAATCTTCTAATATGACGAAAAATACAGCATCAATGTTGATGCATCTGAGGATCCATCTCTTCATATCCGTTCTCTAGTATTGCGTCCAACATAGAACGTAGGATTAATCCTAATCCCATGTCACTGTACCGCCTTCGGCCTGACTCATACAACGCAAGCACATCAGCATTTTGATAATTATGTGACCTCTATCACAAAAATGAAAGAGGCAAAACATAATATTTCACTGATTTTTGCTCTGCAGTGAAATTTTCCTGAACACAATATACTCACAACAGAAGAAAAAAACTCTCTACACACCTTCTTTCTTTAGAATATAAAAACAATGCATTGATTTAAAAAGAAAAAAATATATCGCCTATCTGCCGGAACGAATTCAAAAATCGTAACCACTTTGCTTTACATTAAAATTTCTAATCTTATAACATATGTTATTATTTTTTTAGTATGTTTTATATCCACATTCAGAAACACAGGCACTATTTTTATGCCGAATGTTGAGTATTTGACCCCGACCAAAATCTGGTTTTGTCCAGGTAAGCTATCTGAGATAGTCAAGTACATTCCAGAATATTGCATAAAAAACAGACAGAACCTAATGTCACAATACCAACAGATTCGTGATCGACATCGCATTGAAATCCATGAATGTTTCACATTATATGACGACGTTGAATTATGTTGGTATTTTGAAAACGGATCACCACACAGCTGTTTCCAGAAACAAAAGCACCCAAACTACACCTGCGAGTAGTACGGTTGATGTACATATATTTTTCCTGAAAATGAGCGAATGGATATGAAAATGATGTCAAAGTCTGAACAACAGGGTAAAACCGGCATACTGGGCAATCTTGGACTGGTGCCGTTATTTGTCATCATTCTGGGCGGCATCATGCTGTTGTTCGCCCTGGCTATCGGTACTGCCAGCTATTTCCTGGTGCGCGCCAATCAAAGTCTGGACTATGTTACTCAGGAAATTGACGTCCGCCTCGGTCTGTCAAACAGCTCTAACCACCTCAGAACAGCACGTTTGTTGATTATCCAGGCGGGTGCTGCAGTGCGTGTTGGAGATACGGATGTTTTCAATAACAACCTGAAGCAGGCAGAACAACGTATTGCCTCATCGAAAGACGCCTTTCAAGTCTATGAAAACCGAAGCGTTAAGACCGATATGGATTTAGCGCTCGAACCAGAACTGAACAAAGCCTATAACGAGTACGTCGAAAAAGGCATCATGCCGATGCTTAAAGCGGCAAAAGATGGCTATTTCGAAGAAATACTGACGCATGAAGCGGAAGAAGTGCGTGTACTGGATGAGGCTTATAATAAACCGCTGCTGAAAGCCATCGCTTTTCGTACTGAGCGCGCCAAAGCGCTTAATAACAATGCCCAACATCAGGCAATGCTGGGTTACATCCTGATGGCAGTGAGCTTCGCCATTGCTATCGTGATGACATTACTGACCTTCTTATTCTTGCGAGGTACGCTGATTAAACCGATGCACCGCCTGGTACAACGCATTCAACGTATTGCACAAGGCGATTTGACCCAGCCCAACGAAGCCTATGGCAAAAACGAAATCGGCATACTGGGACAAAACATCCAACAGATGCAGGCATCGCTGGTGCACACCGTTTCTACCGTGCGTGACAGCGCCGATTCCATTTATCAGGGCACAACCGAAATCACTGCCGGTAACAGCGATTTGTCCTCCCGAACCGAGCAGCAGGCGGCAGCCATCGAACAGACGGCAGCCAGCATGGAACAGTTGACCGCAACCGTCAAACAGAACTCCGACAATGCTCACAATGCCAGCCAATTGGCGTCGAACGCCTCAGGCAAGGCAAAACAAGGGGGCGAGATCGTCGAGAATGTTGTTCATACCATGAATAGTATTTCCGGTAGTTCGCGAAAAATTTCTGAAATTACAAACGTGATCAACAGCATCGCTTTCCAGACTAACATTCTGGCGCTGAATGCTGCGGTAGAAGCCGCTCGTGCCGGAGAGCAAGGCCGAGGGTTTGCAGTCGTTGCAGGTGAGGTGCGGAGTCTAGCGCAACGCAGCGCACAGGCGGCAAAAGAGATTGAAGGTTTGATCTCGGAATCCGTTTCACTGGTTCACAGCGGCTCGGAATTGGTCGATAAGGCAGGCCAGACGATGCACGAAATTGTTCAGGCTGTGAGCAATGTGACGGATATTATGAATGAAATCGCCTCCGCTTCCGATGAGCAAAGCCGTGGTATCACCCAGGTCGGACAGGCAATTTCCGAAATGGATAGCGTAACCCAGCAGAACGCAGCACTGGTACAACAGGCTTCTGCCGCCGCCGCATCGCTCGAAGAGCAGGCTATGGTGCTAACCCGTGCAGTATCTGCGTTTAAACTCGCTAATCACCTTCAGGATACCGCCCCCACCACCGCTTCCATCATGTCGAAGCCGTTGTTGGCCACATCTGGCACTGCTCGCTTAAAAGCGCCTTCCGGAGCGAAACCGGGCAGTGATAATTGGGAAACGTTCTAATCAAGGTAGCCGATACGGGCAACCGTATCGGCGTCTTTTATTTATCAGCAATCCGACGCGGCTCGACAAAAACGCCCTCACGGCTGTTAAGCTCATTAAAGAACCAGATCCCTTCAGGATAGTTATCCAAAGCAATGAGATACATCGTTCCCTCCTGAAAAGGCTCTACCGCCAGAATGACGCCTTCTCTGCGTACTTCGCCATCCGTTTTTACCGTTACCACGTCATTCACGTTCACTCGATCACCTTTTCGTATCAGCACTACCGTCAAAGAAATTTAATCCAACCCACCGATGGTATTTATCAAACTCCGGAGTATAGACAAAACACAATTAATTCCCCTGCGGATCACGATAATCAGCACCTTAATAATCAGGAGCATAGTACGGCCGAAGCCCTGGCTCTCCATCATCATAACCTCTCAGCGAGGTACGTGAGGATTTCGAGTACTCCCCAGACCCAAAATGTATCCAGGTAAAGCAATAAGCTATGCGCATGGCAGCCCACTCTGGTGACAACATTATCCTTATTTTTATCTGCAGACAGCCCTGGCACATCACCGCTGAATTACTGCCGTGGATAGATGAATATATCGCCACGCGCACTTAAAACACCGTTTCATCTAAATTGCCTTTTTTCTGATATCAGCCAATCCCATCTAGCCGCCATACTTTTATAATCACAGACGTGAATAGTTATATGGACATGTAATCCGGCCGCAATCTGTGTGATGTAACGCAACCCCACGTTATCCACGGCACACCTGTCCTGACTATTACACCTTTTTTAACCCATCATCCTGCCATGCGCTCCGGATGAAAGAGGCTCGGGATATCGCCCAACAGCCTGCCAGTAATAAGAAGACAAGTAATATGATTCTAAATACAGCCAAACAGCTGTTAAGCACACTAAAAAGCTCTGCCTGGTACAGAAAACGACATTCCAATCGGGTCTTGCTGTGGCGGGAAATCACACCGTTGGCGGTTCCTATTTTTATTGAGGGATTGTGTGTGGTGCTGATGGGGATATTCAGCACCTTTCTGGTCAGTTGGTTAGGTAAAGAAGCCATGGCGGCTGTTGGGCTGGCGGATAGCTTCAATATGCTGATCATCGCGTTTTTTACCGCCGTTGCATTAGGAACCGCTGTCGTAGTAGCTTTCAGTCTGGGTCAACGCAATCGTAAGCAAGCCCGCCAGGCCGCGCGCCAATCCATCTCATTATTAGTCCTAATTTCCTTGTTATTAGTCGTTCTAGTTGAAATCGCAGGTCAGGCTATCATTGATCTGATTGCCGGTAGCGCAGAGCCAGCCGTGAAGTCACTGGCGCTGACCTTCCTGCGTTTGACCGTGTGGGGCTATCCCGCTTTGGCTATCACGCTGGTAGGGTGCGGCGCATTACGCGGCGCCGGTAATACTCGCTTGCCGATGATTATCAATATCGGCATGAATATCCTGAATATTCTGTTCAGCGGCGTCTTGATTTACGGCGTTGGTTCATGGCCCGGATTCGGCTTTATTGGCGCAGGCCTGGGGATCACCCTTTCCCGCTATCTGGGGGCACTTTGCGTCGTGCTCGCCCTGACAAAAGGCTTCAATGGCGCATTACGTATCCCATTCCTGAGTTATTTCGCCCCTTTTACTACGGCAATTCTCTATGAGGTGCTCAGTATCGGCATCCCGGCCAGCATCGAATCGGTTATGTTTAATGTTGGAAAACTAATCACTCAGCGCTTTGTCGCCGGAATGGGAACCGAGGTGATCGCCGGTAATTTCATCGCTTTTTCGATTGTTGCGCTGATTAACCTTCCGGGTAATGCCTTGGGTTCGACGTCGACGATTATTGTGGGTTCCCGTCTGGGCAAAGGGCAACGCATACAGCCGGAACGGCAACTAAAATATATTTTCTGGCTTTCCAATATTGGCTTATGTGCTTTGGCGCTACTTTCCATACCCACGGCCGGGCTGCTGGCATCACTGTATACCAATGAACCGGATGTGATTACTGTTGTTAAACAGTTGCTCTGGCTAAATGCGTTGTTCATGCCGATATGGGCCGCATCCTGGGTGTTGCCTGCCGGCTTGAAGGGAGCCAAAGATGCCAGCTATACCATGTGGGTAGCGCTGGCCGGTATGTGGGGATGTCGGGTGATCGTCGGATATATTTTGGGCATCATGCTGGGTTTCGGCGTACTGGGTGTCTGGATGGGAATGTTTTTTGACTGGATAGTTCGAGGCATACTATTTTATCGTCGTATGATTAGCGGCAAATGGCTATGGCGTTATCAACCAAAAACCAAATCGAATCCATAAAAATGCCAAATCGAATCCATAAAAATGAAAGTACAGGCGGTGCATTCATAACACCGTCTTTGGTCCTCCCATTAATTTCATACAAACAGAGATCATTTATCATATCTAATGAGTTAGCTGAAAATAATCCCCTTATCATGTTGTTTTAATAATTATCATTCCCACTCGGCATAAAATCCATTTGACCATCCATATTGGGTCGTGAATACTGCCGAAAACTAATAAGGGTATAAACCCCGCCATCCGGCTAACTAACAGGAGTGAGCAATGAAAAAAGCAATTATGGCTATCAGTCTGGCAATCGCGGCATCAGCTGTAACGCTGCCGTTCACCAGTCAGGCTGCAGTCAAAGACGAAATGGGCGCAATGGCAAAAAGCTACAAGAGCGCCTCAGGTGCTACCGATGCCGCCACGCTAAAAGCGGATCTGCTGAACCTGAAAGCCCATGCTACTAAGGCTAAAGCCGATCCGGAATTCGCTAATAGCCCGAACAGTAAAGTCTTTAATGAGGGGCTGGATAAGCTGCTTAAACAAATTGATGCTGCCATCGCACTGGTTGACGCTGGAAAACTGCCGGAAGCCAAAGCCGCCACAGATGAGTTGAAGAAGACCCGTGCCGAGTATCACAAAAAACTCGGTGTGTAACTCACGATAACCATTGCAGCAGTGTGAAATGAGCACTGCTGTTTTTTTGCTTATGAACAATGAATTATATACCCGTCATACTTCAAGTTGCAGGTGTATTGGCTGAATTACTCAGCCTGCAAATGACTCTTGCCCTTCGGCCGCTGCTTGCAATTCGAATTATTTTGGGTATAAAGCCACACGGCATACCTTTTATCTGCTGATTCTTTTCAAATAGAACACTCACGGGAAATGCATTCGGCATCCATCCTGAATCATAAAAATGATGGAATATCAAATTTATACTCATCCATCTTTTCATTGTGACATGATTTAATTTCCTTTTATTGTAATCCATTGGAAATGACTACATTATTTTTACAACAAGAATGTGATTTCACGCATTAAGATACATCCTATAAAAGAAAACAACGCATTGAAAAATCCGAGAATGAGAAAATCATCTGGATATCATGAAAGAAATACACTATAAAATAGAACGTCTCTCATAACATAGATGTATTGTGATATTAGTGAGAGCGTCAGAGAACAGGATGATATTAAATATACATTCTGTTTATATAACGATATGAAATGGAGATTCATTTATGCCTATTTTTGATCTGGACAAGAAAAACACCTCCAATAAAAAACACTACTCTTCACGTAAAAGCCTGTATTTTTCCGGTATTTTCTTAGGATTAAGTATTACCTGTCTCTCCGGTAGTGCCTGGGCCAGCGTTGACCCCCTTTCCGTCAGCGGTAATAAAATCTATGCGGGCGAAAAAGCTCAGAGCTTCGCCGGCAATAGCCTATTCTGGAGTAATAATGGCTGGGGTGGTGAGAAATTCTATACTGCCGATACGGTTGCCTCACTAAAAAAAGACTGGGGTTCCAGTATTGTTCGTGCGGCGATGGGGGTACAAGACGCCGGTGGTTATCTCCAGGACCCAGCCGGCAACAAAGCTAAAGTTGAAAAAGTTGTGGATGCGGCTATCGCCAACGACATGTATGTGATTATTGACTGGCATTCACACTCAGCAGAAAATAACCGTAACGAAGCGATTAGCTTCTTCCAGGAAATGGCCAGAAAGTATGGCAAAAATCCTAATGTTATTTATGAAATCTACAATGAGCCACTTCAGGTTTCATGGAGTAACACAATCAAACCTTATGCAGAAGCAGTTATTTCCGCTATCAGGGCGATTGATCCGGAT
Organism: Dickeya sp. ws52; assembly: GCF_007210685.1. NCBI lineage: Bacteria > Pseudomonadati > Pseudomonadota > Gammaproteobacteria > Enterobacterales > Pectobacteriaceae > Dickeya > Dickeya sp. ws52. Next base: position 17,395 of record NZ_SZVX01000005.1, on the reverse strand, counting down.
AATCTCATTATTGTCGGCACCCCCAGTTGGTCACAAAACGTAGACGAAGCCTCACGAGATCCAATCAACGCCAAAAATATTGCCTATACATTACACTTCTATGCCGGAACACATGGCGAGTCGTTACGCAATAAAGCCCGCCAGGCGCTAAATAATGGTATCGCTCTCTTTGTTACCGAGTGGGGAGCAGTCAATGCCGATGGTAATGGTGGGGTAAATCAAACAGAAACGGATGCCTGGGTAACATTTATGAAGGATAACAATATCAGCAACGCTAACTGGGCGTTGAATGATAAAAATGAAGGGGCATCTACTTATTATCCTGATTCCAAAAACCTTACCGAGTCGGGCAAGAAAGTAAAATCGATCATTCAAAATTGGCCTTATAAAATCAACGGCACATCCAGTACCACAACTGAACCATCAACCGAACCCACACCAACGCCTACCACAGACGAGCCGGTGACGACGGATGAGCCGGCAACAACCAACTGTTCGAATACCAATGTGTATCCCAATTGGGTCAGTAAGGACTGGGCTGGTGGGCAACCAAATCATAATGAAGCGGGTCAATCGATCGTCTACAAAGGCAATCTCTATACTGCAAACTGGTACACGACCTCTACCCCTGGCAGCGACTCCTCATGGACGTTGGTCGGTAGCTGCAATTGATTGTCGATTAGTTTGAACTCACATAAAACAGGGCTGCATATTGCAGCCCTGATGCATAATATCCAATGACTTAATTACGCTCAAACGCACCTAAATCCGGTGCACTACCTGAATAACTGATAGTGCTCTCCTTCGTACCGGCATTAATCAGCTTTGAATTAGCCGACAAGCGAAACAGCGCAGTTTCAGGCAATGTCCCGTCATTATCACGTGATATCGTAGCCAGTGAGGTATCCAGGCTGACAAAATCAGATGCGGAGGCCGCAGGGCCGGTGTCCCATGAGTTAGACTTCGCATCTGCATTATTAACAGTCGCCGCGCCGGACAGAGAAACGTTATTACGGAAGTAGTGCTTCTGACCTGATTTCACATTACTGCCGAAGCCATAGTTAATACCATTCTTGTATGACGTATTATTTACTACCGTCACACCACCGGCATTATTATTCTGATCAAAGCCTTTACTCACATTGCCAAATGCAACGGAGCGTGTAATCTGGTGGTTACCAACTGCTTGATTCCCACCTAATTTAAACCCATTGCCGTTACCTGCGAACGAACTATCATTAAAATAGTTGATACCATTGCGAAAAGCCCAACTGTTCTCAATGACGACTTTCTGCGGGCTGTCAAATAAGTCAAAACCGTCATCGGAGTTTTCCCATGCCCGGCATCCGACAAAGCGGTTACCTGGGCCTTGTTTTTGTTTCGGCCCAAAACCATCAGCCATGCTGCCATTTTTTTTAGGATCATAATTACGATAAGCATCGGAGTTAATTACCGTGTTATATGAACCACCATTATTGATTTCAAGGCCAGTGTTACGGTTATGGTGAAACGCCGTATTCTCAAAGGTATTATGGCTACCCGTTACATAGGCTCCCTGGTAGCCGGCACGAGTGACTTCAATGCCTTTAAAATACCAATAATCCCCCGTCACATAGAAACCGTATGATGCCTGAACCCATTGGCTGTCCGGGAATGAAAAATCAAAGACTGCACGACCGCAATTTGCTGCCGCCACATAAATCGGCGAGCCCTCTTTCCCCGATTTATTAAAGGTTAGGGTATTCCCTTTACCCTGCGTATAAGGAATAGTATATGTGCCTGGCTTAAGTAGAATCAGTTCTCCAGGGTTAGCTGCCGCCATAGCCGCAGTGAAACTCATTGGAGAATTAAAACTATTCCCGTTATTACTGCTGCTGCCATTCGGCGCAACGTAGTAAATACGTTTAGTACTGATCCCGCTGGTAAGATCCGAACTGCAATCCGCAGCCAGAACAGATGTACTATTGACTAAGAAAAACGCTGCCAACCCGGTACTGATAAAACAATTTAAATATTTCATCTCTTACCTCATGATATTGTAAAATTTATCTATCCATCGGCCCCAAGATGCGCACGCCGGAAAATGTCGCCAGAAAAACAAGCGGCGACTCAACCAACCTCACAGCAATAGCAACATTGATGATGAGCGTGAGTCAATCTGGCAGACTTAATCAACCAAGCTGTCGAGGTAAAATTACATTAGAAGAGAGTCGCGCTCCTTCGACTGTCCTTGAACAGAGGCTGTTTTAAATACATTGCATCCTGCATATTGAGGTGAGGCCAGTATACTATGTTTAGGCGACATGAATACGGATGAAGTATCATTTGTATTATGAAAAAAAAGAAACTTATACCATGAAAAAATAAAATAATGACATAAATAATCATCAGCACATCAATACAAGATATTTACAACTCTCTTAAATAAAAATTACATTATTTGAATATGAATTCAAAAATGAGAAATCACACCAACCCGCAATCTTCTGTTTGCTGATAACTGAGCCATCACCTATCGCTGCCATCACCACGCGCCAGCTGGTTTAATGACGGGCATATACCACGAGACGACACGTAAAAAAACACGCTGTTATCTCCATCTTTTTATTTCCCCGCTTCAAAACCAAAGACTGGACACACCACATGAATGAAACTGATAAAAGCATCGTCTCCCTATTTATCATCGGCACACTGATTGCCGCCGGTAAAGTACTGGCGAGTAGCGAACCCATCACACTTCGACTGTTCGTCGGCCGTGTGATGCTGGGTGGGTTTGTCTCAATGATGGCCGGTATCGCACTGGTTCAATTTCCTGACCTGTCGCCCGTCGCTATCAATGGTATCGGCGCCGCACTCGGCATCGCAGGTTATCAGACTATTGAACTGCTCATCCAACGTCGTGTGCGGCAACTGGATAAACAAGCCAAATCGGAGAAAAACGACGATGCTCAATAATTCCCCCAACCTGATTGCATTTCTGGACATGCTGGCTTTTTCCGAAGGCACCGCAACGCACCCTTTAACCCGTAACCGCGGTTACGACGTCATTGTGACGGGCATTGATGGTAAACCGGAGATTTTCATCGACTATCATGATCATCCGTTCGCTAATGGTCGCCCAGGGAAAATCTTCAACAAACAAGGGCAACGCTCCACCGCAGCCGGGCGCTATCAACAGCTCTATCGTTATTGGCCGGCATACAAAACACAGTTAAAACTGCAGGATTTCGGCCCTGATTCTCAAGACACACTGGCTATTCAGTTGATCAGAGAACGAAATGCACTGGAAGACATTAGGCAAGGCCGCATTGCCAGCGCCATTAACCGATGCAATAACATCTGGGCCTCATTACCGGGCGCAGGTTATGGCCAACGCGAGCACAATACAGCGCGCCTGCTCGATATATATCAACAAGCAGGCGGAGAGCTGGCATGAAAAGCGGCATGATTATCGCTGCCATCATAATGCTACTTATCGTCGGCGTCGGTGTGCAGTCCTGGCGGCTGCACGCCACCCATCAACTGGCAGAGCAGCAAGCGCAAACCCTGTCGCTACAGCAAACGGCGTTAAATGAAAAATCAACTCAACTGAAAACGCTGACTGAACAAGCTGAACGCAACAACGTTGAGCAAGCACGTCTACGCGACATGGCCGCCGATACCCAGGCAGCACTCTCCGAACGGCAGAAAATAGTAGCGAGATTACAACATGAAAATGAAACGCTTAAACGCTGGGCTGATACTGATCTGCCTGCTGACATTATCCGGCTGCGTCAGCGCCCCGCCCTCTCCGGTGGCCGTGCTTACCGTGAATGGCTGTCCCAGACTGACTCCTTGCCGGTTTCCAACCGCCAACCCGCAAACCAACGGTGAACTCAACGCCCTGTTGGACGAAACCGAAGCGGCATTAGCAATGTGTGCCGACCAGGTGGACATGGTTATCGATTGTCAGGCAAAAAGCAGTGCCACTGATTCCACTGTTGACGTACCGCCCGGCCAATTAGCCAGGCCATCAAAAGAAGAGTGATGGAGTCCGCGACTTAAGCCAAGCCGCGGGCGCATTGCTCGGGAGTAAGGGAGCATCCAGCTTGATGGCCGATAATAAATTAATAAACGTCTTCATCCGGCCATTCCAGCTCGGTAATTTCCAAGCTTTTGCCATACGGCAAACGGTTTACAAATCCACTTTCCTGCTCTGACTTCTGGGTAGCTTTCGCTAATCCACTCACCAATGTGTAACTTGCTGATTGTCATTGAAACTATCCCGCTATATAAAACGGAAGTGTAAATGCATATAAAAATAATAGCGCGGCCTTACTTGTTACAATAAGAAGCAGGCGATATCCGGACATATAGCTATCAGTCAAACAGCGTGATGCGACCAAGATATATCGATAGCGCCGGTTACCGATGATTAAAATAAGAAATCAAGATAAGCATATAAAAAGGATATTAGGAAAGGGACTTGCAGGCACAAAAAAACCGCCCGTGGCGGTCATGTTTTTTAATTATTTTCTTATATTACAGGCATTAACGCATGGTGCCCAGAGCGGGACTTGAACCCGCACAGCGCGAACGCCGAGGGATTTTAAAAACCTGTAACGGTATAGACAGATCAATAACTTACTGAAATATCACTGTTTCATCTTTCCGATTATTGGCGATAGCTAACATTAGTCGTGTTTCTGTCGCCACTGAGTATGGCACTCGCTTCCGATGGCGTATCGCTATCAGGCCACCACTCAGAGCTCTGCATATCTAAGCACCATGAATCAGGTGCGATGTCGTTGCCAAACAGTAACATCGCTGGATGTTGCGACCGCAATAAACTCCCCGTTCCAGGAAAAGCCCATGCTGAGAATCTGGTCGCGGAAGATACGGCAGCACCCAGCTTGATGGCCGTTAATAAACGCTGACTTATTCGGCGGGCAAAAATAAACGTCTTCATCAGGCCATTCCGGTGCAGCGACTTCCAGGCTCTCACCATAGCGGTTACATACTGGCAATCCACCACCGCATAACCCAGCAATGGAGATCAGCTCACCATCAAGCGGGCCAATGCCAAGGCAAGTCATATTCAGCGAGTCGTACCAGGAGCCATATTCTTCATAATCTCTGGCTACACGCTCCCCTGTCTGACAGTCGATAACCCCGCGACCATTGGATGAAACGACTAACAGGTGATGAGTCACTTTTGAGAAGCCGATTTCACTCAATCCGCCAACAGCGATTTCCGCGCGTCGCTCCCATCCTTCTGGAGCAAAAACCGTTTCAATGTGGCGGAGCCTATCGGCTACCTCCTCCCGGTTATTCTGCTTTGGTTTAAACCAGCTAAACATGATGGCTATTCCTTAATTAGCCGTGAAAGCGCCTGATACATCCCTTCGCGCAGCACATCTTTATTCACGGCATAATGCAAAGCGCGGTGGCAATTGGGGCATAACGCCACAGCATTTTCTACCGTGTCGGAACCGCCGTCCGCCAAGGGCTTAAGGTGATGCACCTCCAGGTAAGGCCGCCCGTCAGCAAGTTGAAACGGTGCCGGGGAAGCACAGCATTCACAAACGCCGTTCGACTGTTGCAACACATAGGCTTTCACCAGCGGGTCGCGGCTAATAACAGTGGTTTCTCGCACCTTCTGAGCCGGGGCAGCGCTCCCCTGGGGCTTGACCTTCACCCCTTGCTTCAATAACCGGCTAACCTGGGTTTCAAACTGCTGATCGGTCAGTTCGCTGATGGGGTCCAGCTCTTTTATCAACGCTTCAATACGCGGGAACATCTTGGCGCCAACATTGGTAGCGGGCGTTAAACCAGGCAACCAATCACGCCCCAGCTCCTGATAAACGAATGAAATGTTCTGCATCCGGAATTCAAAGGATTTTGCCGTGCGGCCAAAACGCCCGGCCAGATCATCATAAATCGCTTTCTTGGCAAACTTTTCCCCGGCCTGCTGTTTCTGCTTCATTACCACATACGCCGCTACCGAGGCTTTTAATTCCTCATCGCTCCAGCCAACACGCTGCTTTTCTTCCATCTCACATCGTTTCCAAACGGTCATAAGGGTTCAGGGTCACGGCGGCATCCAGGTGATCAGGGGCGAAATGTGCATAGCGCATTGTCATCTGGATTGAGGTATGCCCCAGGATTTCTTTCAACACCAGTATATTACCGCCATTCATCATAAAATGGCTGGCAAAGGTGTGTCGTAAAACGTGGGTTAACTGCCCTTCTGGTAACTCAATGCGCGCCCGTTTTAGCGCCTGGCGAAATGCATCATAGCAAGGGCTGAACAGTGCGCCGCGCCGCCGTGGCAAACGCTGAAATAATGCCTGCGAGATCGGCACTGTGCGATTACGCTTGCCCTTCGTGTTGGTGTAGGTCACACGATACGGCACAACTTGAGATTGCTTTATCCCTTGTGCCTCGCTCCACCGTGCACCGGTGGCAAGGCAGATGCGCACAACGTTACCGAGATCAGGATTATTGGATGCATCGCACTCTGTCAGCAACAAGCGGATATCGTCGTGATACAGGAACGCCAATTCATTCTCGCTTTCTTTGTACTGGCGAACGTCTTCAAGTGGATTCCCGCCTTCCCATTCCCCCAGGCGTTTCAACTCGTTGAATACCGCGCTTAGGTATGCATGTTCCCGGTTGATGGTGGATTCTTTCACCGGCTTATCAAACCGGCCAAACTTGCCACTTAGTCGCTGCTGCCGATAAGCAGCAAAATCAGCCTTGGTAAACAGGTTAGCGATCGGGTCATTCAGGTTTTCACACAGCATCTGCAATTTACGCAGCCGCGCCTCACCGTCTGACAACGAGCGCCCATGCATATCAAACCAGCGTTGCACCAGTTCAGAAAGCGTTTGCCCGGCAACTTCCGCCTGGCTGGTATCGATAGAATATCCCGCCAGTTTCAGCGACCGCTCAAACGCAGCCGCCTCGCCACGGGTGGTGAACTGCTTGCGAACCCGCTTTCCTGCTCTACCTTCTGGGTAGGTTTCACTAATCCACTTGCCGCTGGGTAACTTCCTGATTGCCATTGATACGATCCCGTTGTAAAAAACGGGATAGTCTTACTGTATATAAAAACAGTTATCAATGTTTTTTGACACGATAAATAAATATCTTATTTTCTTTTTACCAATGTTTGCTCGATCGCGTTATTCAAAACATATTTGCTGAATGCTCTATCAAATTTTTTACTTTCTGCTAATTTTTTGCTTTGTATATTTTCTGTTGCACAAATTTTCAAACACCATCCGAAAAACAATTGAAACTCAGACTCACTCAAATCCAATTCAGACACTTCCGCCCATTCGTATATGCTATAAAACTTCTCACCTTCTATTGTAGATGTAATATTCTCCAACCCATCAGAAAGAAGTTTTAATTTATTATCATGCTCTACAAATTTTTCTTTTATCTCCCTTTCACTTTGCTCCCTTGTTTCAATTTCACAAAGTAATAACTTCACTAACTTTTTAATCTCTGAGTCATTGTTTTTCTCAGGGGGAGGATATGTCCCATATTTCTGTATGGAGGGTAAGACTTCATGAAGCACCCATTTTTGGAACTTCCTACAAGCTGGACTACTGTCTCTAAGAATCACCCGAAAAAGACCTGCTTGAGTTACATACGATTCGTTGACATTATTATCAATGACACTATATAACTCATCTGATTCTAATGCCTGGGCATGTGCGGTAAGTAATCCGTTAAAAGCTCTAGCCTGAGAGCTAGGATTTATCGCTCTATTCTCTGCTGCTATAGTCCTCACCACATCAGACAGTGAAAAGAGTATTTCGTCCCCTCTATTTATCGTTCTTATTTCACTTTTTCCCGCTGTACTTTCATAATATAACGCAACTTTTCCAATATTCATCACCCTCACCTAATCAGTTAATTAAAAACCGTCCATGTTAATTTGATGATTACCTATGATTTTTTCTTCAACTTCAAAAGTTGAACCTAAAAAGCTCAAGTTATCAACTTTGGGAAAAGGTATTGAATTAAAGGCACCCTGACCCTTTTCGTTCAAAACTCGGCGAAGCTCCATTAATATTCTCCCCAATACATTCCCACCTTGCAAAGTATCTTTCGATGTTGGCACTGCCCCCCAAAAATTATCTTTTTCAGAATATTCAACGATATCTAATCCATTGCTTTTTATTAACTCTTTAGAAAAGGAATCAATATTCTGAGATAGTTTTAGGCATACGCACCACTTCATTATAATTACGCGAATAGCCATCCAGTCTTTTCTGGTTTTATCTATATGGGGAATGCATATTCTTTTTGCATACAGTGCATTAGGTTGTTCAATTATCAATTTTTGTATTTCGGGATAATCCGTAAACCTACAACATTGATATAATGCCTCACTTGATTTGAAAGTAATGCCATTAATAACAATAGGGTAATTAGATGCCATATTAGAGAACCCCCCCCATTTTTCATTTGTTTTATGAAAAACGGCCGAATTACTTCTTGAATATGTTCTTACTAATTCCCTATCAATCATCATATTAAACTCCGATTAAAAAAAATCAAAAATTTCACTTTTCCTTTTATATACCTTTCTCGGTAGCAATGGATACCAGGTATTCTCATCTTTCCCTCCCCACCAAAAAGCCAATGGGGCATTATTAGGACAATTTCGGTATGTGAATATCGTACCACCAAACCCATGCCCAGGAAAGATACTATACCCTAAAGGTCTAAATGTGGGCTGCCTATCATGACATCTTGATAAAATCCGGCAACCTGACTCATACAAAATACGCTCATAACGTTCTCTCACCTCTGACTCACAATTAAATGTTTTAGATTTAACATGAAAATCCCTGTATATTATTTTGGATTTTTTATTATTTTCTCTTATATACCTCTCTTCAGAGAGGATATAATCATTTATTTCCTCGCTGTCTGTTATAGTATGCATAGGCCAAAAATTCTCAGATGAATTTTTATTTCCTGGAGAGTTCTCAAAAGAAAGTAAATTATCCTTCTTCCATATAATTAGGTTGAAATTTCTACACCCTGATATTGATTTAAGATTTTCATATAATTTATACTTGCCATAGGAATAATACCCAAACAATAGTATATCCAAATGAAAATTATTTTTATTTTTTGTATCAAGCCATTCTTTTATGTCCTTTTCAATTCTATTCCCACTAAATAAAAAATCATCTACATATATATAGTGGTTTTTCTCCATATCGTTTACTGCAACAGTGACACCATATTTAATATCAACAATCCCCCTCAAAATCTCATTCATTTCATTCTGGCTATTACCATCTTTCTGGATAGAAAGAAGCGAGACATCAGACCAAAAATTTCGGTAGGAATCTCTTGTGAACTTATCACTTTCAGAAGCACACCCCAGAAATTTCTTATACTTTTCCTTATTAAAATAATTCTTACTGAATAGATTTACTGTCTGCTCTAAAACAAACTCCCTGTCAATATCATTAAATTGCTCAACCCAGCATTTGACATGGTCATTATTCATATGATAATCAAACTCAGAGTCATCTTTCCTATAATCAAAAATAATAGATACTACCTTCTCAATTAATTCATCCATAAACCCCTCGAATAGAATAAAAATCATGCTTTGTGTAGAAATCAAATATCACTATATTTATAAATAAAAATCGTTCATTACTTACTTTACGGTCATATCACTAGTACAAGCATTACCTTCTTTCTAAAAGATAGTTGCCTAATAACAAAGGAACCAGGATGTTTTGTATTACCCACATTTTTTCTTAGACTTACTAATCGAGCCATCATTACAAACAAAATGCCCATCAGCAGTACAATGAGACACACCGCCCTTTGATTGTGAGCAGGGTGTGTTCTTAGCAAATCCAGGCATAGCAAATAAGGAAATGCTCAGTGTTAGTGAAATGACTAACTTAGATTTATTCAAGCTCATAAAATCTCCTATTAAAGTCTAATCTTCTTTCGAGATTCAATAAATTGATATGAATCGCCAGATGGCATGTCAAAACATTTTTTATTACCACCATAAAAAACAACACTAAATGATTGATATAAGTTTATGACCTCGATTTTTTCAAAAGGAGTATCATCCCATATATCAGGATATTTCTTCGTCACTGAACATACGGCTTTAATTATCTGATAGAATCTTTTGTTATTGACTTTATCACTATCGAGCATTATCACTAAGGCCCCATCATCTACAGCAACTTCATCCATTTCAAATTCATTAAACCCTATCGATTCAAACTCATCGAGAAGCTCATCAGGTGCGGCATACTTCTCCGCATACGAAAGAGCAGGAAGGAGTGATAAGGAAAATAATACTAAGAAAAAGGCATTCGCCTTCATAATTATTAACATCCATTTATATAATTAGCGAGATAATCAACTACCCCGCTCAAACGTAATAACCACCAGTGCAACGCCTTTTACATCGTCTATTGAGCATTCGAATTTGGTGGCATTCCCAGAGATCTGGAGCCGATTGCCGGGGATACGGGCGACGTCATACACATCAACATCACCGTCAATATCTAATAACCAGCGGCCATTACTCACTTGTGTTACGGCCATATCAGCGATCCAGGCATTATTCCCTTTCTCAATGAAGGCAGGTTCAGAAACAGAATCATCAAGAAGTGTGCTATCAACGCTCCACTTTCCAGCATCGGTTAATTTGCCGCCGACAATCCTGATCTTTTTCAAAGAGATAGTATCGTTATTAATACTATTTTCTGTGGGCTTTGCAAGAGTTGGCCGCATGTCCCCAACCCCCATAGCAAGCCACTCTAACGAGGTTCCGGTTTCCAGAGCACATCTAATGACCACTTCGCCGGGAAAGTAATTCCTTTTTATCCAAGTGCTTACAGTCCCATTTCCCACATCAAGATGATCATGTAACTGCTTCTGAGTTGTGAAGCCGTAAGCTCTCAAAATTCGCTGTACTACTTCTTTCCCACCGTCAAATCGCATAGATAACATTTTCCACTTTTACGCATTGACAGATATCATTTTTGATTTTATCTTGGCGACATATAACAAATGATATCTAACAGTAACTATCATTAGCTAACAGAACAGAATGCCTTATGGACAAGCCACTTTCAATTACTCTGGCAACCCCTTATGTCACGCTAAAGGAGTTTTCACGCCTTACCGGAGTGCCAATGAGCACCTGCTATGACTGGGTTCACCAGGGGAAACTGCCTATCCGAGAGAAAACGGATAAGAACGAGCGGATATTGGTCAATCTTATCGCACTGACGAAAGAAGCCGATTTGCTTTCACGTCTTCCGGCCCTGTAATTCAAATTTGTGAATTTATTATCGATTGAGTGAGAAATTTGACCATGTTTGACTATCAGACCGCTAAACAGCCGCTCTTTGATGATGCGTGCCGCAAATTCGCCAACCAGCAGAACCTGGCAGACGTTGCACGCGCCGTAAACATACGCCCGCAGATGCTGCGCAACAAACTGAACCCAGAGCAGCCGCACAAGCTCACTTGTGAAGAACTGCTGGCAATCACCGACGCCACCGAAGACGCCACCTTGTTAGATGGTCTGTTGGCACAACTGAAATGTATGCCTGCGGTTCCCATGAATGAGGCCAACGCTGAACGCATCACTACCTATGTATTGCAGGCAACAGCCGCTATGGGTGCCGTTGCGGCGGAAAGCGTGTCTACCGAACGCATGAGCCAAAGCCGCCGCCATGCGTTTATCAGCAGCATTAACTCCGGCATCAAGTATCTGTCGCTGGTTGGCCTGTCACTACAAACACGTATCCAGTCAAACCCGGCGTTGGTCTCCACCGTAGACGCCATCAGCGGGATCGGCGCATCGCTGAATATCTGAATAACAACACCAGGGAAACCACGCGCCGGGCGTGGTGAAACATCCCGGCACCTATTCGCAACCGCCTGAATACGGGCGGTTACTAATAGGAGGAAACATGTACAAGCCAATATCGATCGCGCCTTTCCTCTGGCATCACCAGACAGAAAGCCGCACTCCCGCTGATATCCGTCACGGGAAAGGTAAGCCGGGCATCATTATTCGGCCCGATGGCCGCCGCTGGACACCACCCAAAGGTACGTTTAAGGATTTACTCAGGAGGGCATCATGAATCAGCAATACGCTTTTACCACTGGGCACCTGCAAACCATGCCGGCCAGCCTGCGGACATTGATTGGCAAGCACTTTGCCGGTAGCCGGTGGCATCAATCCTGTGATTTCTATAACCACTTTTCAGAGCGCTACCGGGTAACGGTCTGCTTTCATACAGGGCTAAACCGTGCGATGGCGGTTTATCAACTGGAAGAGATGGAACAGGAGGTTTGCGAGCGGGTTATTTGTGCGCTGGATGAATTGCGTAAAGCCTTTGCCAAATACCGCAAGCATGAAATCGGCGACAGTGCTTTTATAAAGCGCTTATCAATTGGCGAACGCCGGACGTTATTTTTTCACGCCGGACTGACGGCAACGGAATTTAATCAGCCTATCTGGCGTATCGAAAGTGAAAATTGCCATTGGCGAACGCCACTGATTCGAGCATTGCAAGAATTACTCAGCGCCTTTGACGATGCACCGGCGATATTAACCAGCGTTAAACCCGAAATTTATACCCGTTAATCCCAGCCCGAAAAATTAAGGCGCTTAACCGCGTCGGGCTTTCTATTACCTAAAAACAAGGAATACAACATGTTAACCATTGGTGATGCATACCATCAGCGGCTGCTTGAAGAAAGCCGGCAACACACGTTGACCCAGGCTATCAACCAGGCCCGTCTGGAAGAAAAAGCCCATGCAGCCACGCTTTTTTCAAGCCGTTTAGACCGGTTGGCCGCACACGCTCAAAAAGAAAACATGAGCAGCGCGGAAATCATTGAACTGTTACGGCAGGAAGCCGACCGCTTCCAGAATCAGGTCGGAGAGCAGATTGATGGCTGACCATATCGATATTTCTCAAGAACAGCAGGAAACACTGCTGGCTGCGCAAATTCAAAAAGCGCGGATGACACCGGGCATGGCATCACAGCACACTTGCGAAGACTGCAACGCGCCGATCCCCGAAGCGCGTCGTATCGCTGTGCAGGGTGTGTGCTGCTGCGTCACCTGCCAGGAAATCCGTGAACTGAAACAGCAGCACTACCGGGGAGCGTTATGATTTACGCCTTCCCCGTCATCGCATTAGGCAGCGGCTTACTCGCAGGGGCCGCTGCCTGCCGCTTGCTCATGGTGATTATGGATTGGCGGGATCACCGCGCATGAGCACACCTCGGCCAAAACAAGCCAACTCACCTCACATGCAACCAAGCAAGGTAAAAACGCCGGAATCATTCATCGGCGTTTATCCCTGGAATGCGCCCCGCCCCGCTATTGGCCCCGATGAAAGAGCGCTTACCCGTGATGAACTCCATCAGGGGCAAGCGGTTTTATCACGCCTTCATACCCTGCCCCGTTTTCTCGCGGCCAAGTTTCGCACTCGGTTTGAGTTCCTGAAAAAGAATCAGGGGCTGCACTCGGCTTTCCGCTATCTGGTGCTGACTGTTGAGCGCCGGCTGTGGCCGCGGATTGACGCCATCAACCAACGCCACGGCATTAACCAGCATCGGGCGCTGGATGAGTTCGACAGTTTCCGTTACCTGCCGGATATGAGCGACGCTTCGCTGAAAAAATTTGCTCGTCGCGTTGCCCGTCAGGTGAGCCAGGCTTATGAGGTGCTCAGCGATGGCTATCTGGCTGAACACGGGCCGGATAACTCGGTGTTGTTTACTGATACCGCACAACACGAGCTATACGGCAAAATCGCCGGAATGAGCCGCACCTTTAACGTGCGCCCGTTGTACTGGCGGAAATATCGCAAAGGCAAGCTGACCATGCGCGATGCTTTTTCCGCGTTATCCCGCCTGTGCAATGAGGAATGGTGGGAGCGCCAATTGAAAGCCCAGCGTGCTCGCTGGCGTGAAGCGTTCCTAATTGCGATCGGCGACGTCAACAAAGATATCTCGCCTTATGCCAGCGCTCAGGCAATACGCGACGTGCGCGCCCGCCGCCTGGCGAACCTCGATTTTCTGAAAAGTTGCGAGGTGGAGAACACCACCACCGGGGAACGCTTCGACCTGATAGACAAAGTGATGGCGAGCATATCCAACCCGGAGATCCGCCGCATGGAGCTGATGAGCACCATTGCAGGTATTGAACGCTACGCCGGTCAGCAAGGCCACGTCGGCATGTTCGTGACAATCACTACGCCTTCCAAGTATCACCCTACTCGCATCATCGGTAAGGCCCGCCGTGTTCAGTTCAACCGAAGCTGGGACAAAGAAGCCTTCACCCCGAAAGACGGCCAGCGCTATCTGGTGCGAGTGTGGAGCCTGATGCGTACCGCCTTTAAGGATAACGATCTGCAGGTTTATGGTATGCGCGTGGTTGAACCTCACCACGATGGCACACCGCACTGGCATATGATGCTGTTTTGCCGCAAAGAGCAACGCCAGCACATTATCGACATCATGCGCCGTTATGCCTTGAAAGAGGATGGAGGCGAACCGGGCGCATGGGAAAACCGCTTTGACTGTAAGCATCTGAACAAAGGCGGCGCGGCCGGGTATATCGCTAAGTACATCGCCAAAAATATTGATGGCTACGCACTGGATGGCGAACTGGACAAAGACACCGGCAAGCCGCTGAAAGACACCGCAGCCGCGGTAATGGCCTGGGCGGCCACTTGGAGGATCCCACAATTCCACCCTATCGGTATTCCGACAATGGGCGCTTATCGAGAGTGCCGGCGCATCCGTGATTGCTCGTTGGCCGAACAGTTTGATGAGCAGGTGGAGGCCGTCCGTGCCGCCGCTGACATCGGCGATTTTGCCGCCTACATCGGTGCCCAAGGCGGCGCCAATGTCCCCCGCGACCAGCAAACGCTACGGGTCGCCCGGACTGTCGCCGCCAATCTCAACGCCTACGATGAAGAAGTGCAGAAGGTGATCGGGATTTTCTCGCCGCGTTATGGTTTTTCCCACGTATTTACCACCCGCGCCGACGAATGGCGCATTGTTCCCAAAGCCATTGACGTTGGGGCTTTGCCCTTAAAAAGCGGCTCTGCCGCGCCTCGGAGTCCTGTCAATAACTGTGGGTGGGCAGATTGGGCGCCGGGGGAAAATCGCATTATTGAGGTGGGGAATCGGGCTTCTGACGGGCTTTCTGACCCGCTTCCGGTGCTTTTTAACTGGAACGATAGTGAGCTTGTCGCATCGCTGGCTGCGTTTGCCAGGGCGCACACGCCACGACATCGCACATTACAACAGCCCATTCCTCCCTCAACGGACATCCCGCGCACGCCGTCTGCCCGGTTGAGCATGGCACAACGCCAGCAACTGGCCCGATTGCAAACGGAACTACAGCAAAAAGGCATCCAGACCAGCCGCCAGGAACGGGAAGCACTGCTAAGAGGGGCAACGTTACGGATTGATGGTGAAGAGATCCGTTATCAGCCGCCGGACGACGGCTGGGAGTGGTGAGAGTAAAGACTTCACTTTTAACCTATTGACGACAATTACATTTTGTAAAATACTGTATATAATTACAGTAAAGAGGAAGATATGGATACCTTAGAACACGCACAGCTTGCACTGGCCCGGGTGCAATTTATCGCTGAGATAGCGTTAACGGCTGACTGCGATAAAAAAGACCTGCAAATGGCCCTTGCTACTATTTCTCACCTGGTTGATGTGCTTCTGAAAGAACACGATCAACATCAGATCCCCAGCCCTATAGGCACGAAAAATTAACAGGAAAGTCCAGCGTTTCCCCATAGCTGGCACAACACGATTAAAGTGCAATTGAGTGCATGGAACTGCATGATTAGTAGCACCCACTAAGATTAAAACAAAGCCCGCTCGGCTGCGCTCCAGACAGGATCATGCAGGTGCATGAAAACCACTACGCAAAGCGGGCAGGCGCGGCGGGGCCACGATTGCGCGCTTAGATATAACGATGGTCGGATTTCTTGGTTTTGGATAGATTGCTAAGTTAGCAATGGAACTTAAATATTGAATACCACTCAAAACACCAGAGATTGCTAGGTGGGGAACGAACCTTTAGTGCTTTATTGACACCGATGGCACTAGATGTTGTGGACGTTTTTTCTTTAGCCATCAATATGGATAATATAGGTTGATTTTTTCATCAATTTAAGTGATCAGTATGTGAGGATACATACTAAAATTTAATGTGTTTAGATGTATCAGGCTTTACTGTCACAAGTTACAAGTTGTAGAATCTTCGCCCACTTTCATGTACCGCGGCTGGATGATAAATGGGGAAGGCTAAAAAGGGACCGGGGAGACCTCAATCGCAGCTCACGTGGGCGCAGGCTTGGCGTGATGTGATGAATAAGGCTATCTCTTCAGGGCAGATAGTACCAACGTCAATAGCTATAGTTTTAATGATCGCTTTTTGGCGGATGCCTGAGTCAGAGTTAAGTCCGTTAATGAATCGAATATTAGACGGGCTTTCCAATCGTGAACTACTGGGTTGGATCTTACTTGGCTTAGCGTTGTGTGTGTGGTCGTGGCATTCATCTGTGATGCGTCGTCGTTTCAGTGCGGAAGTGAATCGTATTGGAAAAGAAAAAACGAGGCACCAACAGGCCAATACTACACAGCCTCTTGGTTCTAGTGAGTAGTTGTACTTAAGGAGAGTTTATGCTGACAGTGCTATTTTATGTGCTGTTGGGGCTAGCAGCGGCACATTTCGTATATGAAAGAATCTTATTGCCATCAGTTAGGTTACATTATAGAAATCAGCTATTTGAGTTAAGAGATCGTGTTAGAGATGTAATGATTTCTAACAAATCAGCAGCTGACAATCAGGCAGCTACTCTTGTTCATGATGCTTTGAACAATGCAATAAATAGATTGCATATGATGACTTTGCATAACCGTTACAAAGCACAGCGTTATATGGATGCAAATCCGAACATCAGGGCGAGAATTAAGAAAGAAATTGCTTTATTTGAGAAATGTAACAATCAGGTTATCAATGACACGATACGGCAATCAGCTGATATCTTAAATAAAGTTTTATTATTCAATAGTTTAATGTTGATAATGTATTTGCTTCCTATAGCATTAGTTGTTTTTGCTGTAGCGAAACTCATTAGAACTGCTAATTCTATGTTAACTGTTTTTCGCCTGGTTAAAAGTAGAAGTCCACTTGAAGATGCCGTTTTACTTCTACCAGACCAGCAAGTACTAAAAGTTGTTGTTTGATAAAAAACCGCCACTATGGCTAACACCGATCGGTTAAGCAAATGATCGGTTGAACGATCCAGTGGGTAGACGACAATAGCCTCATCATTTTTTG
>NZ_SZVX01000049.1:0-1158 GCF_007210685.1 Dickeya sp. ws52 | reverse complement strand
CGTTTCTTCAAAGAAGTCATGCCGGCTTTCCGTCGCCGACAGCAGGCTCAGGTCGCGCCCCGCCTGCGCCGTCAGCGTCCCCCGCGTTTCCGCCTGCGCCCCCTGCAGCGTCAGGTCCTGCCCCGCCCGCAGGCTCAGCCCGTCCCCCGCGTTCAGCACCGTCCCCTGCTGCGTCACCGTCTGCTGCCAGTCCAGATGCCGGCTCCACGCGTTCGAGCCGAACTGCTCCTCGCCGGCCGACAGCAGGCTCAGGTCCCGCCCCGCCGACAGCCCCAGCGTCCCCGCCGCGCTCAGCTGCGCCGCCGTGCCGCGCAGGTCACGCCCGGCGCTCAGACTCAGGTCGCCCCCGCCGGCCACCGTGCTCTGCACCAGCCCCTGGCGGCGCCGCTCGGTGGTGGCCCCGCCACCCTCGCGCACCGTGTCCGTCATCGTGGTCAGCGCGTTCAGCTGGATGTCGTTGCCCGCCGCCAGCGCCAGCGGTCCGCCCGCGCTCAGCTGCGCCCCGTTCAGCACGATGTCGTGCCCCGCCTGCAGCGTCAGCCCGCCTTGTGCGCTGATTAAGCCCGCCTGGCCGATATCGGTGCGCGTCAGCGACCCGCTGCCCCGCCCGTCCCGGGCCGCCGTCTGCCACTGGCTGGTCGTCGTGCTGTTGACGATATCGCCGTTGACGCTTGCCAGCGTCACCGTATTACCCTGTATCGTCGCGCTGCGGTTGGTCAGGTTGCCCAGCGCCACCAGATTGAGCGCGCCGCCTGCGCTCAGCAGCCCGCCCTCGCTGTTGCTCAGGTTGCCGCCGCCGGCGATGTTGAGCGCCTCCACCGCCGTCACCGTGCTGCCCCGGTTGTCGATATCCCCGCCCGCGCTCAGGCTGACGCGGTCCGCCACGATGCGGCTGCCCTGCAGGTGGGTGTTATCCGCCTGCGCCAGGTACAGCTTCGGCGCCAGCACCGTCTGCCCGTCGACGGTAATGTTTTCCCACCACACGATGCTGCGGCTCAGCCCCGCCACCTGCGCCGGGCTGAGGCTTACCCCCAGTTGCAGGCTCAGCCGGCTTTGCGCCGCCGCCGCGTTGTCCATCAGTTGCTGCATCTGCGCCAGCTCCGAGCCCACCCCGTTCAGGTAGCGCTGCCCGGTCTGGCTCAGCACCGCGTTGCTGAT
>NZ_SZVX01000048.1:0-1172 GCF_007210685.1 Dickeya sp. ws52 | reverse complement strand
GGGGACCTGGTGCAGGCGGGGACGCTGCAGGGCAACGGGGTGACGGTGACGAGCACGGGCACGCTGACGCAGCAGGGTCGCATCGTGGCGGGCAATGGCACCAGCACGCTGTCGGCGGCGGCGATAAACCAGACGGAGAGCGGCAGCATTCAGGGGGGCGGCGGGCTGAGCCTGCGGGCGACTGGCGGCATCGTCAACCGGGGCTTTGTGGGGACGGCGGCGGACCTGCTGCTGCAGGCGGGCGGGGTGATAGAGAACGGCGGTCTGCTGTACGGCGGGGGTCATCTGTGGCTGCTGTCGGATGCGCTGGTGAACCGGTTTGGGAACATTCTGGCGGGCAACAGTCTGTGGATACAGCGCGACGCGGCGGGCACGGCGAGCGGCAGCGTGCTGAACAGTTCGGGGACGATAGAGACGCAGCGTGGAGATATCACGGTCCGGACCGGGACGCTGACCAACCAGCGGGAGGGGCTGGTGGTGACGGAGAGCGGCAGCACGGCGGCGGACATGCCGAGCTGGGCCGGCGGGACGACGGCGCAAATCCCGATTGGTTATTTTAATAACACCAAAGATTATACAATCGTGAAAGATGTAAGCATCAACGATAATGGAGGAACAAATGGCTGTGGATGCAGTAAGGTAACATCTTATTTTTACTCGATTGCATCAACAGTAATTAACGGAACTATCTCTGTACCTGTGTATCAGAGCAATATAAATGTCGTTGCAAGTGGTGGTGAGGCAAGATTTTTATCGGGCAAAGATATATTAATTGACTCTGGCTCTTTAAATAATAAAGCATCGCTTATTGGGGCTTATGGAAATGTTTTATTATCTGGCGGTGATCTCAATAACAGTTCCTACCAATCAGGAAGCTCAAAGCGGGTTCTTTATTATAAGTTTGATACAAAGGACTCAAGGGTTTTTTGGGGAGCAAATAATCCTGGTAGATTACTACAATATTTTCCCTTCGTCTTAGCTCAAGACAATGGGGTTGAATACACCCCCGGCCAGACCTACGCCGCGACCATTCAGGCGGGCGGTGCGATAACCGCCAGCTTCTCGCAGAATATCAGCAACACCAACCTGCAACCGGGCAGCGGCGGCTTTATGCCGGCGCTGGCCACGCCGACGCTGGCGGGCGTGAGCGCGTTAACCCCGGTGGGGGCGCA
>NZ_SZVX01000047.1:0-1407 GCF_007210685.1 Dickeya sp. ws52 | reverse complement strand
CGGCACGGGCTTTCGCCGCGTATATGGACGCTCCCAAATTTGCAATCTGTTTTCTTTAAAACGGCATGGCAGGTTGTGCAGTCATATATCCGGTTTTTCGCTTTTTGTCGCGCCACCATAATGAAATCCGCCAGGAGAACGTCTTACATCCCTTCGGGCTCAAAGCCCACGCGGCGAACGACCTGTTTCTCCTGCGGTCTTACCTGTTTTGCCATTACTGTGATTACACCTTGCACTTTTCAGAACTGCCTGACCCGTCTCCTTCCTTTAAAACCCGACCTTCAGACAGGAGCGATTTCCCGATATTCACTCCCGCATCTCAACATTGACCACAAGATTCTCGCTGTTCTGCCTGCCTGGGCGACAACTGCCACGTTGAACGGTTTTCTCTTCAGCAGGCTATAAAACCATGTCTGTTTATCACGGTGTCGCTCTATCACTGCCGCCAGTGCTCTTGCTCCATGTATCAGCAGATAGCGAAAATAACGGTCACCCCGCTTACTTATGGGGCCCAGCCACTGTTTACCACCACTGGAGTGTTCCTTCGGCGTCAGCCCCACCCACGCCGCAAACTGTTTTGAGGAGGTAAACTGTGAACCATCCCCTACTGCTGCAACCATATACGTCGCCGTCAGCATGCCAACTCCGGGGACTTTTTCCAGACGCCTGCAGGCCTCCTGACTGTGGAACCACGCGTTTAATTCACGCTCAACTTCTGCTATCTGGTGCTCCAGCTCCCTCAGATGCGTTAGTTGACGTGCTGCACTGCGCCTTGTCAGCGCCGTGAGCGCATTTTCTCCATCCTCCAGTATCACCGGCAATGTCTTGTACAAGGCTGACAGGCCGGTCTCCATCACCACACCGAACTCTGCCAGCATTGCCCGCAAGCTGTTGGTGCTGGCAACCCTTTCCCGAATCAGCAGGTCCCGTTCAGTATGCAGTGCTAATATGGCCTGCTGCGTTTCACTTTTCACGGCAACAAAACGCATGTTAGGTCGGGCTACGGCTTCACAAATGGCCTCTGCATCTCGCGCGTCGGTTTTATCCCGCTTCACATAAGGTTTGACATAACTGGGCGGCATCAACCTGACCTGATGGCCGTACTGCATCAAACGACGAGCGAAGTGATGAGCTGATGCACAGGCTTCCATACCAATTAAACAAGGGGGCAACTGGGCCAGAAATGGCAGGAATGCGTTTCTGGTCAGTCGCTTTCGCAATACGGTTTTCCCTGAGTTATCAACGCCATGAAGTTGGAAAACATTTTTTGCCAAATCAATACCAAGGGTTGATACTTGCATGTGGACGCTCCTTCTTTAACTGAAGTGTGATGCTCTCAGTTTGGCACATTCGATGCCGTCAAGTAGGAGCGTCCATTTCATCGTCCATGCGGCTCACCCGGCGAAG
>NZ_SZVX01000046.1:0-1669 GCF_007210685.1 Dickeya sp. ws52 | reverse complement strand
ATTTGGCAAACCACAGCCATACCGCCGCGCAAATTACCGATTTCACCGACGCGGTACGTAAAGTGCTGGTCTCGACGTTGGCGGCTGGGCAGGGTGTTGCGCTGAATTATGATGCCGGCAGCAACCAACTGGTTGTCAGTGCAACAGGCGGCAATAGCGGCGGCGGAAACAGTAGAAGCAATGGTGGCCGTGGTTATACGGTGGTAACGCGTAATGGTACGACGGCGAATCAGGTATTGACCTTCCCGTTCAGTGTTACCGGTACTATGGATTACAGCTTCGATGCCTATGCACTGAAGGAGGAGGCGGGGTCAACATCAACGATCACGACCGATAGCTACGATAGCGGCGATGTCTACAATCACACGCCAGGTCTTTTATTTGATGGCACGGCCAAAGCCGTTGCTGGTGAAAAAGTAGCACTAAGCAGTGATGGTACTTTTTTTTCCACAAGCCTTAGTCCAAGACCAACAGCAACGGCGGTCTCCATTTACGCTCGATCAAATCGCTCGGCGGTGCCAGCAATGACCGGTAACACGCAGGGTGGATACATCGTCACTGCGTCGTCAAATAACGCCGATGGTAATGCGGCTAGCCAGCTCTGGAAGGCGTTTAACAAATCGAATGCCGTACTCACTGATGCATGGTTGAGTGCAGGGGCACCATCTTCAGCATCACCGCAGTGGATCGCAATCCAGATGCCAGCAGCGGTCCGCGTTGCGGGTTATTCCATCGCTACCCGAAATCAAAATGGCTATTCGAATAGCCCCAAAACATGGATATTGCAAGGTTCCAACAACGGAACAACATGGGTTGACCTGCATTCAGTTGTCGGTGATACCCGTAATGTAGCTGGGCAAGTCAGGGCTTACAGCCTGAGAGCGCAGGCTGATTACGCTTACTATCGTCTGTATATAACAGACTACAATATCGGCAGTCTGGCTGGGTTCGTAGCTGTGGGGGAGCTGGATATTCAGCTTGCCGAAAAAGTTTTGCTACGCTCCGGTTCAAACTATTACATGCCATCAGACGGCACACTGGTGCAGATCGCATCACCATCTACCGCAGTTGACATTGATTCGGCCGGATTTTATTGGTCTGGATACATCCCAATTAGCAGCCTGATGTCGCTCGGCTCTGTCAGTATTGTGACAGGCCGCTCTGCTGACGCGATAATTCTCTATCCGCCACAAATCGCCATCCCGTTGAAGCTTAGTAACATAAAGGGCTTTAACGCGATAACCTTGGCAACTGCTACGGTAAATCAAACTGGGAGCGGCTCTGTGAGGGTTGCTGTGTCAAGAAATCTAACCGAGTGGTTTGTTTTTAGTGCCAGTGCATGGGTTTCGATTGGCACGCTAACAGCAAACGATGCGGACGCATCAAAACTGATGACTCAAGGCATGGCCCCGGCCATGCTTGCTGGAATAACTGCGTCACAGTGGAGCTTACTCTATACCGATACACTTTCTATGCCTGACAATATCGCTTTTGCTATCGCTATTGACGCACAAAATCCAGAAAATGATAGTGCTGCGATTGACTCGATCTCGTTATCAGTATCGGAGTCTGCGTGGAAACTACAATCATCGGCCGAAGTCGAAATCCGCTGGTATCCCGATAAGGTGACGTTTAAAACCGTGGCGGCGGGTAACTACAAACTGGCCTA
>NZ_SZVX01000045.1:0-1786 GCF_007210685.1 Dickeya sp. ws52 | reverse complement strand
CGGCCGCGGCCATCCTCAACGAAGTGGTGTCGCCGAACCGCAGCCAGCTGGCGGGCTACCTGGAGGTGGCGGGCCCGGCGGCGAACGTGGTGGTGGCGAACCCGTACGGCATCACCTGCAGCGGCTGCGGCTTTCTCAACACCCCGCGCATCACGCTGACCACCGGCACGCCGCAGTTTGACGCGGCGGGCGGGCTGAGCGGTCTGGACGTGCGGGGCGGGGACATCCTGATAGACGGGGCGGGGCTGGATGCGAGCCGCAGCGATTATTTTGCGCTGATAGCGCGCACGGCGTCGCTGCAGGCGGGGCTGAATGCGCGGGAGGCGCAGGTGGTGCTGGGGGCGAACCGGGTGGGGTCGGACGGCCGGGTGACGGCGCAGGCGGTCGAGGGGACGGCGCCGGTGCTGGCGCTGGACACCGGGGCGCTGGGGGGGATGTACGCCAACCGCATCAGTCTGGTGTCGACGGAGCGGGGCGTGGGGGTGAACACGGCGGGGCTGAGCGCGCGGGAGGGCGACATCCGGCTGTCGGCGAACGGGCGGCTGCAGGTGGGCGACGCGGTGGCGCAGGGGGCGCTGACGGCGCAGGGCGAGACGCTGGCGCTGCAGGGCAGCCAGCAGGCGGAGGGCGCCGTCACGCTGAGCGGGGCGCAGGGCGTCACGCTGACGGGGAGCCGGACGCGGGCGGGCCAGGGGCTGACGCTGGCGAGCGACGGGCGCATCACGGCGGCCGACGCGGGGCTGAGCGCGGGGGTGCGGGAAGACGGGACGGTGCAGCCGGGGTACGGGCTGGGCCTGACGGGGCGTGAGCTGGCGCTGGGCCGGTCGCAGCTGGCGGGGGACCGGGTGAGCCTGACCAGTACGGGGTCGGTGAGCCAGTCGGCGGGCGGGGCGTGGCAGGCGGGGAGCGCGCTGACGCTGCGGGGCGGCGGGCTGACGCTGGACGGCGACGCGGGGGCGCAGACGCTGACGGTCAGTGGCGGCAGCCTGAGCGGCGCAGGGCGCTGGCAGGCGACGGGGGACCTGACGCTGGACGGACTGACCACGGCGCAGTGGGACGGGGCGCTGCTGGCGGGCGGGGCGCTGTCGGTGGGGGCGGCGAGCCTGGTCAACCGGGGGACGCTGGCGGGCGGCGCGGTGGCGCTGACGACGCCGGTGCTGGACAACCGGGGCACGGTGAGCGGCCGGCAGGTGGCGGTACGGGCGGCGCAGCTGGGCAACGGCGGCACGCTGTCGGCGGACGATGCGCTGACGGTACAGGCGCAAACGCAGCTGGACAACGGCGGGGCGCTGCTGTCCGGCGGGGCGCTGACGATAGCCGCCGGGCAGACGGTCAACCGGGGGGTGCTGTCGGGCGGCGCGGTGACGCTGAGCGGTGACGGGCTGTGGAACGGCGGGGTGGTGCAGGGGCGGCAGTCGCTCGGGGTGAAGGCGCTGACCGGGTTCAGCCAGACGGCGGACGGGGTGCTGACCAGCGGCGGGGCGGTGACGGTATCGGGCGGGACGCTGGAGACGGCCGGGGCGTTATCGGCGCAGGGGCTGCAGCTGCGCACCGGGCTGTGGCGCAATCAGGGGGCGGTGAGCCTGACGGGCGACGGACGGCTGACGGTGGACGAACTGGAGAACGGCGGCACCCTGTTGTCGTCCGGGGTATGGGAGATTGCCGGCGGGGCGGTGACGAACCGGGGCACGCTGCAGGGCGAGCGGCTGACGCTGCAGGGCGGGCGGCTGGACAACGACGGCCGGCTGGGCGGGCTGACGCAACTGGACCTGACGCTGAGCGGGGC
>NZ_SZVX01000044.1:0-1843 GCF_007210685.1 Dickeya sp. ws52 | reverse complement strand
AGGAAGGCGTCGGAGCTGAACGAGGAGCAGAGGCAACTGCTGAGTACGCTGTCGACGATAGCGGGCGGTCTGGCGGCGGGCGTGGTGGGCAACAGCGGCACGGATGCGGTGCAGGGCGCACAGTCGGCGCAGGTGGCGGTGGAGAATAACCTTTTGTCTGCCAAACGCAGTCAGGATCGTTACGAGAAACTGGCTGCCTGTAATGGCGACAAAGATTGTGTTGCGGAGGTTCGTCGGGAGTTTGGACCGGAATCGGATGAACAGCGGCAGCGGGTAGAAACCTGTTCCAGCGCGGCGGACTGTTACACAGTTGAGCAGGGGCTGAAGTCCATGCGTGCAGAGTACAGCCAGCAGGAAGCGGCACTGGCAGAAAAAGCACGTACACAAGGGGTTAGCTCGTTAAGCGAGGCGGAGCAAAAAGAGTGGATTGCAGCCCGTAGCGCTTTGACGGAATTGGATTCGCAGATAAACCTGTCGTTGCATCGTGCGCAGACAATGGGTGGTTCGGCGGAGGTTTCGGCGGAAATCACCAATGTGATGGGCCACGCAGCGATCGCATCGGCTGCGGGAGTTGCCGGAGGGATTTCCAAAGCAACATCTAAAGAGTCAGTTACTACTGGGCAAAATAGCCCTATTGTACCGGGTGGGGGGTTAGCTGCTCATGAAGTAGCGGGCGGCCATCTGATCGATAGGCATGTTGGGAAAACTGAAGCGGAGTTATTAAATCGAGTGTCTACCGGAAATGTTAAAACGGCATCTTCGTTTACTGACAGGGCTACAGCCGAAGCTGTCACAAGTAGGGCTATTGATAGCAACCAATCTAAAATCAGAGACTATTTATCTGGTAGCCAAAAAGCGTATTTAGAAATTGACTATCAATCATCGTCACCTATAGGCATTAGTGTTTCACGAGGTGTGCCATCAGCAACTCAAGTAACAAACGCTAGGATCGTAATAGCAAGAGATCCATCAATGCCTACTGGTTATAGAATAGTAACGGGATATCCAACACCATGAATATAATAGATAAATATCCATCTCTCTCATATTTTTTGAGATGCTATCTTAATCAAGACTTTGAAGTGCTATTTGGTAGTGCTGATGGGGCATTGGATGCATATATATCTACAGAAAATGAAGATGAGCGTCTTTGTTTAAGGGAAGAAATTAACAACTTGTTAGCTCTTTCCTTAGATGATAGCGAGCTAGAAGATATTATATTGAATAAAATTGACTGTTCTTATTACTATCCTAATGAGTGGCGAACGGCTAAAGATTGGTTCGAGCATATATGTAAAAAAATAGATTGAAACGATCCCGGCCCCCGCGCCGGGATCGTCATTTTTACCAGTCAGATCCTAATCTCCGCCTCAATCACCAGCCGCCCGCGCTCGACGGTGACGATAACCGGCTGGCCGGTGTTAAAACCGAGGTCTTCCAGCCAGCGGCCCTTGAGGGTGAGTTGCTGCAGGGTTGCCCGAAATGCTTCAACCCTTGGACAGGAAATGTTTTGTGGCCACCGCCATACTGGCCGTGTCCCCAAAACCACCCGGTCAGGGCGATGCCCCGACACCCCCGCGTTAAAACAAACACCCCCGGCGCGGGCCGGGGGTGAGGGTGATTACTCGGCGAACTTAAGGCCGCCGGGGTAATGCCTGATCCAGTTGGCGGCGGCGTCCGGGTCAAAGGGTTCGATGCTGAGACCTTCGAGACAGTGCCACAGCTCGCGGGTGTTCTGGGCGGTGATGACCATGCAGCCGGGCATGACCCGTATTTTTAGCGGCATCCCGTCGGTAAAGCCGGCTTCGGTAAGCCAGGCACCTTGCAGATGAATCGCCTGAAA
>NZ_SZVX01000043.1:0-2414 GCF_007210685.1 Dickeya sp. ws52 | reverse complement strand
CGGGCGGTCTGGCGGCAGGCGTGGTGGGCAACAGCGGCACGGATGCGGTGCAGGGCGCACAGTCGGCGCAGGTGGCGGTGGAGAATAACTCGCTGGCCGGAGATAAGGCCCGTCAGTCAGTAAAAGAAAGTGCGGAATGGTGGAAGAAACAGGTCCGCGACAAGCTGGGTGAAGGCACGACGTCTGCTACAGCAAACAGCATTATCAATGCGATAGTGGATAGCGGTGATTCGGCGATAGGGTCAGCGGACTATGTTGCCGATGCGGCAATGGCACTAGCCTCCTGTGCTGCCGGGGACAGTTACTGTAATAAAGCGCTGAGTGACCTCTCAGGGAAGAATCAGGCAGTAGCCGACAGTGTATCTGCACTGATGAAGAGCGAAACCTGGTCAGCGGTAGCCGATACGATCAAACAGGCATCTGGAGGTAATCAGGCGGCGCTGGAAGCGACGGGTGGAATGCTGGCTGGTATTCTGCTGCCGGGTAAGAAAGTACCGGAGTTCGGTGTTGTACTGGGAAAAACAGAAAAACTGGTCAAGAATGCAGATGGTATTTACGAAGTGAAAGTCAATGTTACACCGCTGGAAGGACATGACCGACTTAATACCCCGGATCTGGGGGGGAACGGTAAGCTAAAACCGGCGGAAGCCGCATCTGCCGCACAATTAGAGCCTACTCTCGGTACAATGGAGCGCTATACGCCTTCGCCTGGAGCAAAATCAGGAACTTCACCTGATTTTGTAATTACGTCAGGCCCTAATAAAGGTAAAACCGTTGATGCCATGTATACGACCGATAGACTGTCACAAAAAGAAATAGATGGGCTAAATAAGTTTTATGAGAAGAACATGAGTGTTGGTAGTGGAATAGATGTTATCCAAGATCACTTGCAAAAAGCTGACTTTGTGCCTGTCGATTTTAGAGTTCTAACGCCTGCTAACCAAAAAACCTTCATGGATTATATAAAAACACTGCCTAAAGCACAGCAAGATAAAGTTATTATTATGAGGTGATAGTATGGGGGCGAGTTTATTTATCGGTTGGAATGATAATGGGCAAAGAGAAAGTAATTTTCAAAGGACCGGAGGCTTTGTTAACGGGAGTTATTGGGATGCCTTTGGCGATCTGTTGGATGCTGTGTTTTTACCAGACTATCCCGAGCTGCATGAGATAATTAAATCTGAAGAAGGTGAGTATCTAAAATTTTATTCATTTGTTGAGTTAGATAAGGCGGGTTTTAACCAGGCTGTTAAGCTAATCAGAGATTATATTGCAAAACAGAAGAATCCGACAGAATGGCAAAACATGGCGAATACTGTGTGGGAAGATGTTGCAGAGCCTTACATTATTCAGGATGAGCGTTATGACGTTAATGCATGAATAAAATAACGGCCAGTCAGTTTATTAAATTAAATTGACTAAAATCCCGTCCACTTGAGCCAGGATTTTTATCTGTCACTCAGTCACAGTGCGGATAACTAGCTGCCTGTACTCAACGGTCACTGGCGCACCGGTCGGAAATTCTGCCTCTTCGAGCCAGTTGTCCTTACCTTAAGGTTAAGGCTGGGGCTGTAATGGTGTGTCATATCATTGCGGTCAGCGTGAAGGCGAATGACATAGCTGACCTTCAGGTGTCGTAAATAAGTTACGGCGGCGGGTTGCCTAAAAATGCTTCAACAACTGAACAGGAAATGTTTTGTCATTACCGTCATGCCGACGGTATGACAAAACCACCCGGTCAGGGCCACGCCCCGACACCCCACCGTTAAAATAAAAACCCCCGGCGCGGGCCGGGGGTGAGGGTGTGATTACTCGGCAAACTTAAGGCCGCCGGGATAATGCTTGATCCAGTTGGCCGCCGCGTCCGGGTCAAAGGGGTCGATGCTCAGCCCTTCGAGACAGTGCCACAGCTCGCGGGTGTTCTGGGCGGTGATGACCATGCAGCCGGGCATCACCCGTATTTTTAGCGGCATCCCGTCGGTAAAGCCGGCTTCGGTAAGCCAGGCACCTTGCAGATGAATCGCCTGAAAGCAGGACAGCGACCGTTATGACCCGGCACAGACCAGTGTGTCGGCGAGCGGTAGCCTTGCCTTCGGCAGCATGACCGGCAGCGGTTACCTGAGCGCCAGCCAGGACAAAATGCACAGCAACTTCGACAGCGTGCAGGAGCAGAGCGGTCTGTTTGCCGGCAACGGCGGTTATGACGTCACGGTGGGCAGCCACACGCAACTGGATGGCGGGGCGATAGCGTCGACGGCGGGTGCGGACAGGAGCCGGCTGGAGACGGGGACGCTGGGCTTTAGCAATATCGACAACCGGGCGGAGTACCGCGCGTCACACACCGGGGGCGGGTTCAGCACCAGTGCGCCGGTGGGGCTGCAGGTGCTGAGCAACGTCGGCGGGCTGATGCTGGC
>NZ_SZVX01000042.1:0-4118 GCF_007210685.1 Dickeya sp. ws52 | reverse complement strand
ACGGCGCTGACGGTGACGACGGCGGGGACGCTGACCAATACCGGGCGGCTGGAAGGGCGGCGACTGGCGCTGACGGCAGACCAACTCGACAACGGCGGCACGCTGCTGGGGGTGGACGCGCTGACGCTGGCGATAGCCGGGACGGCGCGCAACCGGGCGACGGGGCAGTGGCTGAGCCAGGGGGACGGGCGTCTGACGGCCGCCACGCTGGACAATCAGGGCGGCTGGCAGGGCGAGCGTATCACGGCCGACGTCGGGCGCGTGCGCAACGCCGGGCAGGTGCTGGGTCTCTCGGCGCTGACGCTGACGGCCGATAACGCACTCACCAACACCGCCACCGGTCGCCTGCTGACGCAGGGGGCGGCGGTGCTGAGTGCGGCGACGGCAGAGAACGACGGCGACTGGCAGGCCGGCCGCCTGCAGCTGACGGCGGACCGCCTGCGCAACGGCGGGCGGATACACAGCGACGGCGACCTGGTGGTCACGCTGCCGACGGCGGACGGCGACCCGCTGCGGCGGGCGGCCCGGCAACTGGCGCAGGATGTTCAGGCCCTCGGGGCGGGCGAGCTGCGCAACAGCGGGACGCTGAGCGCCGGGGGCGACGGCCGGCTCACCGGGCGCGGGCTGGACAATGCGGGCACGCTGTCGACCGGCGGGGCGCTGACGCTGCGCGCCGGGGACATCACCAACGCCGGACGGCTGGAGAGCCGTACGCTGAGCCTGACCGGCGACAGCCTGGATAACGGCGGCACGCTGCTGGCGGAGCAGGGCGGCGGGCTGACGCTGGGCGCCGGGCTGACGGTGGGCGAGTCGGGCCGGCTGCTGAGCAACGGCGACTGGCAAATACAGGCAGGAACGGTGACCAGTCTGGGGCAGTGGCAGGGGAAAAACCTGCTGCTGAGCGCGGACACGCTGACCCATGACGGGGTGCTGCAGGCGGAGCGGGACATCACGCTGACCCTGACGCAGGCGTATACCGGCGGCACGGGCAGCCAGGTGCGGGGCAACGGGGCGGTGACGCTGACGGCGGACCGGGTGACGCAGCAGGGCGACATCGGCGGCGAGCGGCTGACGCTCACCACCGGCGCGCTGAGCAACGGCGGGCGGCTGGTGGGGCTGTCGCAACTGGACGTGACCAGCCGGGAGCGGCTGACCAATACCGCGGACGGGGCGCTGCTGGGCAACGGGGTCGCCAACGTGAGCGCGCAGGCGCTGAACAACGCCGGCGTGCTGCAGGGCGACGCGCTGACGGTGCGGGCGGGCACGGTGGACAACGCCGGCAGCCTGCAGGGCACGTCGGCGCTGACGCTGGACGGGGTGACGCGCTATGACGGCGGGACCGACAGCCGGCTGCTGAGCGGCGGCGCCATGACGCTGGCCCTCGACACCGCCGACAACGGCGGGCTGTGGCAGGCGGGCGAGCTGCGCGTCAGCGGCGCCTCGCTGACCAACCGGGGGCGGATAACCGGGCTGGACAGTCTGACGGTTGACGCGGCCAGCCTGACCAGTACCGGCCAGCTGACCACCCGGGGGCTGGCGACGCTGCGCGGGCGGCAGTTTGACAACGGCGGCACGCTGACCGCGCTGGGCGACCTGACGGCGGACTTCGGCGACGGCCTCGTCAATCAGGCGGGCGGGCAGCTGCTGAGCGGCGGGGCCGGCCGGCTCACCACCGGCACGCTGGACAACCGGGGCCTGTGGCAGGCATCGCGGCTGGCGCTGACGGCGGACACCCTGTTCAATCAGGGGACCCTGCTGGGGCTGGACGACGGCGACATCCGACTGACCGGTGCCTATGTGGGCGGGGTGGACAGCCGGGTGGGCGGCAACGGCGCGTTCGGCCTGAGTGCGGCGACGATAGACCAGGCCGGGCAGTGGCAGGCACGGGACGTGACGTTGCGTGCCGCGCGCCTGCGCAATCAGGGCACGGTAACCGCCGGCGGGCAGCTGAGCGCCACGCTGGATGACGCCCTGGAGAACACCGCCGGGGCCGTGCTGTCGGGCGGGACGGTGTCGCTGGGCGCGGCGACGGTGAGCAACGCCGGGCAACTGGAAGGCCGGGACGGGCTGACGGTCGCGGGCGGTAGCCGGCTGGACAACCAGCGCGGCGGGCAGCTGCTGTCGGGCGGCCGGCTGGCCCTGGGCGCGCCGCAGCTGACCAACGCGGGCTGGGTGCAGGGTCAGGACCTGACGCTGACCACCGCGCAGCTGGACAACGACGGCACGCTGCAGGCGCAGCGCGGGCTGACGCTGCACCTGCCGCAGTGGACCAACCGCGGGACGGTGCAGGCGGGGCAGTTGGACATCACCACCGACGGGACGCTGGAGAACCGGGGCACGCTGCTGGGGCTGACGCGGCTGGCGCTGCAGGCGGCGCGTCTCGACAACGCGGACGGGGCGCGGCTGTACAGCGCAGGCGCACTGCAGCTGCGCACCGGGCAACTGGTGCAGAGCGGGCAACTGGCGGCGCTGGGCGACCTGCGGGCGGACATCGGCAACGCGTTCACCTTCACCCGCGCGCTGGCGGCGGGGGGGCAACTGACGCTGAATGTGACGGGGGACCTGGTGCAGGCGGGGACGCTGCAGGGCAACGGGGTGACGGTGACGAGCACGGGCACGCTGACGCAGCAGGGGCGCATCGTGGCGGGCACGGGCGACGGCACATTGTCGGCGGCAACCATCAACCAGACGGAGAGCGGCAGCATTCAGGGGGGCGGCGCGCTGAGTCTGCGGGCGACTGGCGGCATCGTCAACCGGGGCTTTGTGGGGACGGCGGGGGACCTGCTGCTGCAGGCGGGCGGGGTGATAGAGAACGGCGGTCTGCTGTACGGCGGGGGTAATCTGTGGCTGCTGTCGGATGCGCTGGTGAACCGGTTCGGTAACATTCTGGCGGGCAACAGTCTGTGGATACAGCGCGACGCGGCGGGCACGGCGAGCGGCAGCGTGCTGAACAGTTCGGGGACGATAGAGACGCAGCGTGGGGATATCACGGTCCGGACCGGGACGCTGACCAACCAGCGGGAGGGACTGGTGGTGACGGAGAGCGGCAGCACGGCGGCGGACATGCCGGACTGGGCCGGCGGGACGACGATTTATGTTCCTATTGATTGGTTTAAAGACGGTGATATTGCAGCCTATACAGCCAATTCTAACCCTAATAGAGAAGGTGGCTCAGATCTTGAAGACATACATTTTCTCCCATTTCCAGTGAGGGATGATTTATTAACGTTAACGTTCAGTACCTTATCCAATAATATCACTGTAAATTCAACTAATGCTCAAGGGAGTATTTCTTCCGCCAGAGACATGAATATTATCGCCGGATTATTAATTAATGATGCTGCTGCGATTTATTCAAAAGGGAATATTTATCTTTCCGGAGAGACGCTGAGAAATAGTTCTTATCGTTCGGGCTCTTTGTCAGAAAACTTGGTGTATGAGTATAAATCAAGCGAATATGATTTAGATATTTTAGGCATGGCCCCTATCGAATGGCTTCAAAATGTAATTAAAGGTAATTATCGATGGGATAATAATGTGGATTATTTTGATTATCTTAGAGATCATGAAATAAGTTTCATTAATAGAGATCGGTATGATAGTGATATCGTTCGATATGTATTAAAAGATAGACAAATCATATCCACCCCCGGCCAGACCTACGCCGCGACCATTCAGGCGGGCGGCGCGATAACCGCCAGCTTCACCCAGAATATCAGCAACACCAGCCTGCAACCCGGCAGCGGCGGCTTTATGCCGGCGCTGGCCACGCCGACGCTGGCGGGCGTGAGCGCGTTAACCCCGGTGGGGGCGCAGGCCGGACGGGGGCTGAGCGGCGGCAGTGCGTCCCCGGTCAGCGGCAGTGCCCTGTCGGGCGCGGGGGCGAGTGTGGCCTTGTCCGGTCAGGCTGGTGGTCCCGGTGCTGGTTACAGTCCGGTCAGCCGTGACAGCGCGGCCGCTTCCGGCAGCACCGTGACCCCGGCGGGTATCGATACCGGGCTGGGGACGGCCGCCCCGGTCGCTCCGGGCGCGCGCTCCCCAGGTGACCTGCAGGCGGCGCTGCGTCAGGGGCTGGCGCAGGTGGCCGGCCCGTCGCTCACCGACTACCCGCTGCCGAC
>NZ_SZVX01000041.1:0-4495 GCF_007210685.1 Dickeya sp. ws52 | reverse complement strand
TGTTTTACCATGGTCAACGTGGCCGATAGTACCGACGTTAACGTGCGGTTTTGTACGTTCAAATTTTTCTTTAGACATCGATTGTCCCTCTAAGACACGGATAAATCGGTGGTATCACCACATCAACCAAGCAATTACTTGCTGAGCTTTTAACAGAAAGAAAATCAGGAGGAAAATAAAGAAGTGGTGCTGATAGGCAGATTCGAACTGCCGACCTCACCCTTACCAAGGGTGCGCTCTACCAACTGAGCTATATCAGCACATCTAATTGGAGCGGGCAGTGGGAATCGAACCCACATCATCAGCTTGGAAGGCTGAGGTAATAGCCATTATACGATGCCCGCATCCTGGAACTCGGCTACCTGATTTCTCTGCAGAACATTAAAGCAAGGTACAATTTATATTGTTACCTTGCTTTTCTCGATACGATTTTAGTATTTCACGCCGTATCGATTGCATCCTGTCGCCAGGACTGAATTTGGTGGTGGGGGAAGGATTCGAACCTTCGAAGTCTGTGACGGCAGATTTACAGTCTGCTCCCTTTGGCCGCTCGGGAACCCCACCTGATTGTATGTACTTGATGGTGCCGGCTGCCGGAATCGAACTGGCGACCTACTGATTACAAGTCAGTTGCTCTACCTACTGAGCTAAGCCGGCATCAAGTGCTGCGCATTCTAGGCAGAGGGGCTTATCTATGCAACAAAAAAATTGCCAAAAATGCGCTATCGCTTAGATTTTGCACAAAAAGAGATACTATTTCACATTACCGTCAATCATTCGTGCAAATAAACGCCAGAAAACGGGTTAAAAGCCCTCTGAGGATATGATTCTCACTGCATTTAGTAGCGACCTGCCACGTACCATCAGCAACGCTGATGGCTGCTAAAGTGATACCGCACCCTTGCAACGTCCCTGCGCATAGAAACATTTGCGCCCTCAGTAACGATTGGCTTCGACTGGATGAAAGAGTTCACATGTCGACACCGCCAAGAGCTCTGGTTATTAGCATATCCAGGCTGATAGATACCGTTCATAACGATGCAACAATAACTTATCTATACATAACCAGTACTATGAAACGAATAACATGCCTGCCCGTAACAAATATTTATCCTGACGCCTACATCACAGCTATCAGAGCTGATACAGATTTTTGCTTCTTTTTCTGGCCCTCATGGTGGTAACCTGCCCACTGGACGATAAATTATTATCAGGAAAGGATGCTGTGGCTGTTACCTGTCCAGCCTCCCGGCGTTTTGGGTTCATGTACTGAAACCTGGCTGTCTCCCTTCCTTACTGGTAGCGTCAAGCAGAAACACATTATATGACTAATAAAGCGCAATCTTTTGCAACGCCTTATCTTCATTTCAATCGCCAGCAATGGGCCAACCTGCGTGACTCGGTACCATTGACCCTGACTGAAGATGAAATCATCAAACTCAAAGGCATTAACGAAGATTTATCTTTGGATGAAGTTGCAGAGATTTATCTGCCATTATCCCGGTTGCTGAATTTCTATATCAGTTCCAACTTACGACGTCAGGCCGTACTGGAGCAGTTTCTGGGGACCGACGGTCAAAGAATCCCTTATATCATCGGTATTGCCGGCAGTGTTGCCGTCGGCAAAAGTACTACGGCCCGTGTACTACAAGCATTACTTAGCCGCTGGCCGGAGCATCGAAAAGTTGAACTCATTACCACAGATGGTTTTCTTCATCCCAATAAGATATTGCAACAGAGAAATCTGATGAAGAAAAAAGGATTTCCACAGTCTTACGATATGCATAGTCTGGTGAAATTCGTTTCGGAAATAAAATCCGGCGTTCCCAGTGTTATCGCGCCCACTTATTCGCACTTAACCTATGACATTGTGCCTGACTGCAACAAAGTCATAGAGCAACCAGACATTCTGATCCTGGAAGGATTGAATGTTCTGCAGAGTGGTATGGATTATCCTCATGACCCTCATCGCGTTTTCGTATCGGATTTTGTGGATTTCTCTATTTACGTCGATGCACCCGAAAACCTGCTAAAAAGCTGGTATATCAATCGGTTTCTGAAATTCAGAGAAGGTGCATTTACTAATCCAGATTCATATTTCCACAATTACGCTAAGCTGGCAGAAACTGAAGCTGTTAATATCGCCTCACAGTTATGGTCAGAGATTAATGGACTGAACCTAAAACAGAATATATTACCAACTCGTGAACGAGCCAGTCTTATTATGACAAAAAGTGCAAATCACGCCGTCGAATGTGTTCGTTTAAGGAAATAAAATAGAGGGGGGGGGGATAACACCCCTCTATTATTTACCATCCACGCAAGGAAATTTCGCCACCGATATAAGGTTGAGCTTCACCATCCTTTTCCAGCAACAATGCACCCTGACGGTCAATCCCTTTATCAACGCCGATAATTTCTCTATTACCAACAATTAATTTTACTTCCCGATTATAAAAATTATCCAACGTGCTCCAGCGAGAAATGAACGGTGTTAAACCTTGCTGCTCATAAACAGTTAATGCTGTGCGTAACTCGGTAATGAGTTTCACAGCCAGCATATTGCGATCAATATCTATCCCTGCATCTTGTAAATTGATCCACTCTTGATTGATCACATTTGAGCCTGAAGAGTTCATACGTAAGTTAATGCCCGCACCAATAACCAGATGTGCAGCATCTCCCGTACGACCATTTAGCTCAACAAGAATACCTGCCAGTTTTTTATCATTCAGATACAGGTCATTCGGCCATTTAACACGAACGCCTTCAGCCCCCAGTTGGTGTAAAACCTCAGCCATGATGATGCCAATCACCAAGCTAACACCAACCGCTGCGGCAGGGCCTTGCTCCAGACGCCAGTATAGCGATAAATACAGATTACTACCAAAGGGAGAAAACCATTGTCGCCCACGACGGCCTCGACCTGCCTGCTGATATTCGGCGATACAGGCATCACCTGACGATATCGAGTCGAGACGGTCCAACAGATATTGATTAGTAGAATCAATAACAGGCAAAACAGCTATATTGCCATCTGGTATTTCCGAGCGGATTTTATCTGCATCGAGCAATTGAATAGGCGAAGAAAGCGCATAGCCTTTCCCTGTTACCGTATATACATCCAATCCCCACTCTTTAATGGTCTGAACATGTTTATTGATGGCAGCACGGCTCATCCCCATCAGTTCGCCAAGATACTCGCCCGAATAGAATTCACCACTCGAGAGAATAGAGATTAGTTTCAGCGGGACGGTATAATCTTTCATGACAGAACCTCCACCGCATTAACCTCTCCCTGGGCAGAAATAAAGCGTACTTCCGGTTCAAGCCAAACATCGAATTTCATTGCAACTTGATTTCTGACATAGCGGGCCAGCTCAATCAAATCATGACTAGTCGCATCACCTTTATTTACCAGAACAAGAGCCTGTTTATCATGCACTGCAGCCTGACCAATCTGATGTCCTTTTAAGCCACATTGTTCAATCAGCCAGCCAGCAGCTAGTTTTATATCACCATTTAACTGAGGGTAATGGGGTGCATTCGGATAGTGAGCCAAAATGTGTTCAGCAATAGTTGCTGGAATAACCGGATTCTTGAAAAAACTTCCAGCATTACCCATTACGGTAGGATCGGGCAATTTACTGCGCCTCATCTGGCAGACAGCCTCAAATACTTGTTTTGCCGTAGCTGTTGCGGGATCAAGACGGGTAAGCTCACCATATTCCAAAATTGGCTTCCAATCTTTTGATAAACTCAGTCCTACAGCAATAATGGCAAACCCACACTGATATTCATGCTTGAAAATACTATCCCGGTAATCAAACCGGCACTCTTTAGCACTCAGCCGTATTACCTCACCGGTTTCCAAATTTAACAGATCAACATAAGCACAGACTCTTTTTAAATCCAGACCATAAGCGCCAATATTCTGAATAGGTGCGGACCCGACACATCCTGGAATTAAGGCCAGATTCTCCAGACCGGAAATACGATGCCCCAGCGTATACTCAACTAAATTATGCCAATTCTCACCAGCACCCACGTGGAGCATCCACTCAGATTCGGTCTCCTTGACCTCAATCCCCTTGAGCCGGTTAATGAGTATTATGCCGTGAAAATCGTCAAGAAAGAGTACATTGCTCCCTTCACCGAGTATCAGAACCGGTAATCCGCTCTGATAAGCACGCTGCCACGCAGTCAGCAACTCGGTCGTATTTGCGATAGTTACAATGTCTGTCGCGGAAACCGATAAGGAGAAAGAATTAAACGCTTTTAGAGATGTGACAGAGCTCGTCATGGTGGTCAATACCCAGTAAACAGTTAGGCATAGTCTAACTGATCCTGAGCAATTGTTGAGGGGTGTTTTATCCGCAAAAAAACGATTGTCGCAGCATACCGCCCGGCAGGAGAGAGCATGGGCCGCGCCCGCCGCCGTAACGATATCCACACGCAGGGCCGCAGAGTACCGTCACCCACCGTGCCACCGCAA
>NZ_SZVX01000040.1:1729-4713 GCF_007210685.1 Dickeya sp. ws52 | reverse complement strand
ACTACCATCGGCGCTACGGCGTTTCACTTCTGAGTTCGGCATGGGGTCAGGTGGGACCACCGCGCTATCGCCGCCAGGCAAATTCTTTCAACGTCTCTCAACGTCCTAATCCTTCATGTCGCCGTGTATCGCTACACCACGCCATCCAATCCTCGAACAAGCCAAATTCTACTTTTAGTCTCTCACCAAAACACCTTCGGTGTTGTAAGGTTAAGCCTCTCGGGTCATTAGTACTGGTTAGCTCAACGTATCGCTACGCTTACACACCCAGCCTATCAACGTCTTCGTCTTAAACGTCCCTTCAGGGGCCTCAAGGGCCCAGGGAAGACTCATCTCGGGGCAAGTTTCCCGCTTAGATGCTTTCAGCGGTTATCTCTTCCGCACGTAGCTACCGGGCAGTGCCATTGGCATGACAACCCGAACACCAGCGGTGCGTTCACTCCGGTCCTCTCGTACTAGGAGCAACCCCCCTCAATCTTCCAACGCCCACGGCAGATAGGGACCGAACTGTCTCACGACGTTCTAAACCCAGCTCGCGTACCACTTTAAATGGCGAACAGCCATACCCTTGGGACCTACTTCAGCCCCAGGATGTGATGAGCCGACATCGAGGTGCCAAACACCGCCGTCGATATGAACTCTTGGGCGGTATCAGCCTGTTATCCCCGGAGTACCTTTTATCCGTTGAGCGATGGCCCTTCCATTCAGAACCACCGGATCACTAAGACCTGCTTTCGCACCTGCTCGAGCCGTCACTCTCGCAGTCAAGCTAGCTTATGCCTTTGCACTAACCTCCTGATGTCCGACCAGGATTAGCTAACCTTCGTGCTCCTCCGTTACTCTTTGGGAGGAGACCGCCCCAGTCAAACTACCCACCAGACACTGTCCCCGACCCGGTTTACGGGCCCAGGTTAGAACATCAAACATTAAAGGGTGGTATTTCAAGGTTGGCTCCACGCAGACTGGCGTCCACGCTTCAAAGCCTCCCACCTATCCTACACATCAAGGCTCAAGGTTCAGTGTCAAGCTATAGTAAAGGTTCACGGGGTCTTTCCGTCTTGCCGCGGGTACACTGCATCTTCACAGCGAGTTCAATTTCACTGAGTCTCGGGTGGAGACAGCCTGGCCATCATTACGCCATTCGTGCAGGTCGGAACTTACCCGACAAGGAATTTCGCTACCTTAGGACCGTTATAGTTACGGCCGCCGTTTACCGGGGCTTCGATCAAGAGCTTCTCCTTACGGATAACCCCATCAATTAACCTTCCGGCACCGGGCAGGCGTCACACCGTATACGTCCACTTTCGTGTTTGCACAGTGCTGTGTTTTTATTAAACAGTTGCAGCCAGCTGGTATCTGCGACTCTCGTCAGCTCCATCCGCGAGGGACTTCACCCACAAGAGCGTGCCTTCTCCCGAAGTTACGGCACCATTTTGCCTAGTTCCTTCACCCGAGTTCTCTCAAGCGCCTGAGTATTCTCTACCTGACCACCTGTGTCGGTTTGGGGTACGATTCGATGTTACCTGAGGCTTAGAGGCTTTTCCTGGAAGCAGGGCATCTGTCACTTCAGCACCGTAGTGCCTCGTCGTCACGCCTCAGTGTTTAATAGCGACCCGGATTTACCAAAGTCACCCACCTACACGCTTAAACCGGGACAACCGTCGCCCGGATGACATAGCCTTCTCCGTCCCCCCTTCGCAGTAACACCCAGTACAGGAATATTAACCTGTTTCCCATCGACTACGCTTTTCAGCCTCGCCTTAGGGGTCGACTCACCCTGCCCCGATTAACGTTGGACAGGAACCCTTGGTCTTCCGGCGTGCGGGTTTTTCACCCGCATTATCGTTACTTATGTCAGCATTCGCACTTCTGATACCTCCAGCAGCCCTCACAGGCCACCTTCACAGGCTTACAGAACGCTCCCCTACCCAACAACGCCTAAGCGTCGCTGCCGCAGCTTCGGTGCATGGTTTTAGCCCCGTTACATCTTCCGCGCAGGCCGACTCGACCAGTGAGCTATTACGCTTTCTTTAAATGATGGCTGCTTCTAAGCCAACATCCTGGCTGTCTGGGCCTTCCCACATCGTTTCCCACTTAACCATGACTTTGGGACCTTAGCTGGCGGTCTGGGTTGTTTCCCTCTTCACGACGGACGTTAGCACCCGCCGTGTGTCTCCCGTGATAACATTCTTCGGTATTCGCAGTTTGCATCGGGTTGGTAAGCCGGGATGGCCCCCTAGCCGAAACAGTGCTCTACCCCCGAAGATGAATTCACGAGGCGCTACCTAAATAGCTTTCGGGGAGAACCAGCTATCTCCCGGTTTGATTGGCCTTTCACCCCCAGCCACAAGTCATCCGCTAATTTTTCAACATTAGTCGGTTCGGTCCTCCAGTTAGTGTTACCCAACCTTCAACCTGCCCATGGCTAGATCACCGGGTTTCGGGTCTATACCCTGCAACTAGACGCCCAGTTAAGACTCGGTTTCCCTACGGCTCCCCTATTCGGTTAACCTCGCTACAGAATATAAGTCGCTGACCCATTATACAAAAGGTACGCAGTCACCCTGATAAATCAAGGCTCCCACTGCTTGTACGTACACGGTTTCAGGTTCTATTTCACTCCCCTCGCCGGGGTTCTTTTCGCCTTTCCCTCACGGTACTGGTTCACTATCGGTCAGTCAGGAGTATTTAGCCTTGGAGGATGGTCCCCCCATGTTCAGACAGGATACCACGTGTCCCGCCCTACTCATCGAACTCACGACCTGTGCATCTTCGTGTACGGGACTGTCACCCGGTATCGTGCGCCTTTCCAGACGCTTCCACTGACACACAAGCCGATTCAGGTTCTGGGCTCCTCCCCGTTCGCTCGCCGCTACTGGGGGAATCTCGGTTGATTTCTTTTCCTCGGGGTACTGAGATGTTTCAGTTCCCCCGGTTCGCCTCATTAACCTATGGATTCAGTTAATGATAGTGTGTCGAAACCA
>NZ_SZVX01000040.1:0-1639 GCF_007210685.1 Dickeya sp. ws52 | reverse complement strand
AACTCGGTAAGGAGGTGATCCAACCGCAGGTTCCCCTACGGTTACCTTGTTACGACTTCACCCCAGTCATGAATCACAAAGTGGTAAGCGCCCTCCCGAAGGTTAAGCTACCTACTTCTTTTGCAACCCACTCCCATGGTGTGACGGGCGGTGTGTACAAGGCCCGGGAACGTATTCACCGTAGCATTCTGATCTACGATTACTAGCGATTCCGACTTCATGGAGTCGAGTTGCAGACTCCAATCCGGACTACGACGTACTTTATGAGGTCCGCTTGCTCTCGCGAGGTCGCTTCTCTTTGTATACGCCATTGTAGCACGTGTGTAGCCCTACTCGTAAGGGCCATGATGACTTGACGTCATCCCCACCTTCCTCCGGTTTATCACCGGCAGTCTCCCCTGAGTTCCCACCCGAAGTGCTGGCAACAGAGGATAAGGGTTGCGCTCGTTGCGGGACTTAACCCAACATTTCACAACACGAGCTGACGACAGCCATGCAGCACCTGTCTCAGAGCTCCCGAAGGCACACCCGCATCTCTGCAGGCTTCTCTGGATGTCAAGAGTAGGTAAGGTTCTTCGCGTTGCATCGAATTAAACCACATGCTCCACCGCTTGTGCGGGCCCCCGTCAATTCATTTGAGTTTTAACCTTGCGGCCGTACTCCCCAGGCGGTCGATTTAACGCGTTAGCTCCGGAAGCCACGCCTCAAGGGCACAACCTCCAAATCGACATCGTTTACAGCGTGGACTACCAGGGTATCTAATCCTGTTTGCTCCCCACGCTTTCGCACCTGAGCGTCAGTCTTCGTCCAGGGGGCCGCCTTCGCCACCGGTATTCCTCCAGATCTCTACGCATTTCACCGCTACACCTGGAATTCTACCCCCCTCTACGAGACTCTAGCCTGTCAGTTTTGAATGCAGTTCCCAGGTTAAGCCCGGGGATTTCACATCCAACTTAACAGACCGCCTGCGTGCGCTTTACGCCCAGTCATTCCGATTAACGCTTGCACCCTCCGTATTACCGCGGCTGCTGGCACGGAGTTAGCCGGTGCTTCTTCTGCGGGTAACGTCAATCGACAAGGTTATTAACCTTATCGCCTTCCTCCCCGCTGAAAGTGCTTTACAACCCGAA
The DNA here is from genome assembly GCF_007210685.1 of Dickeya sp. ws52. NCBI lineage: Bacteria > Pseudomonadati > Pseudomonadota > Gammaproteobacteria > Enterobacterales > Pectobacteriaceae > Dickeya > Dickeya sp. ws52. Next base: position 509 of record NZ_SZVX01000040.1, on the reverse strand, counting down.
GGCCTTCTTCACACACGCGGCATGGCTGCATCAGGCTTGCGCCCATTGTGCAATATTCCCCACTGCTGCCTCCCGTAGGAGTCTGGACCGTGTCTCAGTTCCAGTGTGGCTGGTCATCCTCTCAGACCAGCTAGGGATCGTCGCCTAGGTGAGCCTTTACCTCACCTACTAGCTAATCCCATCTGGGCACATCCGATGGCAAGAGGCCCGAAGGTCCCCCTCTTTGGTCCGAAGACGTTATGCGGTATTAGCTACCGTTTCCAGTAGTTATCCCCCTCCATCAGGCAGTTTCCCAGACATTACTCACCCGTCCGCCGCTCGTCACCCAGGGAGCAAGCTCCCTTGTGCTACCGCTCGACTTGCATGTGTTAGGCCTGCCGCCAGCGTTCAATCTGAGCCATGATCAAACTCTTCAATTTAAAGTTTGATGTGTTTTCCGAAGAAAACGGTGCTCAAAGAATTTACTGTTTATTCGTAATGAATTAACTGTTGTCACTCTTCAAGACTTT